>JAFSFF010000139.1 GCA_017435375.1 Thermoguttaceae bacterium | reverse complement strand
CCGACGAACCCGCCGAAAAGAACGCCCGCGTTAGCCCCGTAAAACTTGTACACGACGTAACCGGCCAAACTCATCCCTACAATCAGCGCGACCGTCAACCAAGCCTCGAAAGGATTAAACGCGCCGAACGGCCCGAAGTTCTGATTGGGCAAAATAGGTAGAACGACGAAGGAAACGAGCGCGAACTGCATAATCGCGTTAAGGTCGTTTTCGCCGAGCGCCGCCGAAATCTCGTGCAGTTTTCGCTTAAATTGAAGCAAAATCGCGACGATGGCGCCCGCTTCAAGTCCGACGAGCGTCCAAGCCGGGTTCGCCAAAATCGCGCCGACGCAGTAAGTCGCCAACGCGCTGACGAGCGTCGTCGCGCCGAAATCGCGACGGGGCGAAGACTCGTTCTCCAAGGCTTCTTTGATTTCGCCTGTTTTTGTCGCGGAATTTGTCGGCGACGAAGCGAGAGGAAGCGCGCTTTCGGAAGCGTTTGCGTTTGAACGGGTTGCGTTAAGTTCGGCGGCGCGAATCCAACGTCGCGTCAACGAAAAGGCGCGCTCGGCGATTCCGATTAGCGCGACGCAAAGGAGCCCGGACGGTAAAATCCAAACGCCGAATCGCGTCGACGCGAGAGCGCCGAGCGTCCCG
Source organism: Thermoguttaceae bacterium (assembly GCA_017435375.1). Classification (GTDB taxonomy): domain Bacteria; phylum Planctomycetota; class Planctomycetia; order Pirellulales; family Thermoguttaceae; genus RUG369. Next base: position 7,120 of record JAFSFF010000139.1, on the reverse strand, counting down.
AAAACGGCGATCAGCGGGAAAGTGCGGACGCCGCCGAACCCGGAACGCGCGCTTTCCCGTTGAAGACCGATCAAAAGGCCGAGCCCGAGCGAGAGCGCGAGTTGAAAAATGAGCCGCGTTTCGGAAACGTCGGAAAACTGCAAAGTTTGCGCAATTTCCGTCGCGCAAGTCGGCGACTCCGCGAGGGCGGTTTCGGCGCCGGCCGTCGTCGAGAAAAGAGGGAAAGCGGAGAACACAGCGAAAACCTCCAATAAGTGCGTCGTTAAAATTTGAGCCATTTATTTATTTTACGCAATATGTCGCCGCGTTCAAGTTTTTTTTAAGGCGAAGGCGCGAGAAAAGGCGTTTTTCGGCGTTTTTTTCGGGAAAATCGTTAAAATCGTTGCGGAGAAGGGCGGGCGACGGCGAACGGCGCGTCGGCGGGGTTGCGTTAGCGTTGAAACGGCGTATAATGTCAAACGGAGAAGAACGAGAAAACGCCGCGTTGTTTTTGACGAAAAGAAAGCGACGCGGCGGAAAGTTTTGATTATTTTGATAATGTAACGGAGAAAGATTGAAATGACGAAAATTACTCGGCGCGACGCGTTGGCGACCGGTTTCGGCTTGGCCGCGTTTGGAACGGTGTTGAGCGATCTCGGATACGCGGAGGAAACGGCGACGAAAGACGCGGTTTGGCGGTTTGCGCCGGTCGACGTAAATCTCGTCGGCAAACTTGTTTACGAGAATTACGACGCGGGCGGATGCCTTTACGGCGCGTTCAAGGGCGCCGTCTTGGCTTACGCTGCGGCGGTCGAATCGGTCGACGCGGAGGCGGCGCGAGTCGCTCGTTCTTGCCCGTTCGTCGCGTTCCGTTGCGCTCGCGGCGGGTTCGGGCGGCTGAAGGAACTCTGCGGCGCGGTCGCGGGCGGCGTTATGTTCTTCAGCTGCTTCCTCGACGATTACGCGGACGTCTGCAAGTTGGCGGCGGCGCTCGGCGAATACGGTCGGGAAACCGCGCTTCCGGAGTACGTTCCGGAAAAAGACGACGCGCCGAACTTCTTGCGCGTCGTCGCTAAAGGCTTGACTTGCCGCGAGATGGGCGGCGCTTGGATGAAAGCCGCGACCGACGAGCAAAAGAAGTTGGTCGGCGAACGTTGCAAGCGCCACACGGCGTCGATTATGATGAAAGCCGTCGAACTTTTGAACGCGCATTTCGCCGAAAAAGCCGCGAAAGCGACGAAAAACGCTTAAACGTTCTTAACGTCGGAACGTCGCGTCGGCGCCGGGGTTGCGGAGGTGAAACCGACCCTCGACGGCGCGACGTTTGATTTTTTGAAAAAAGTTTGATTTTAGGCGTTTGACGTCAAGACCAAATCGTCGGACTCCGCGTCGCGATTCGGGCAACGTCGACGACATTCTTTGCGGCAAGTTTCTCGGTCGCGTCCGCAAAGCTCGTAAGAACCGCCTTCGACGTCAAGGCAAAGTCCTTCGACGACAAAGGTTGCGAGTTTGCGGCGCGCGCTTTTGTACAGCCGTTGAACCGTCGTTCGGGCGACGTTCATTTGCGTCGCCGCTTCTTCTTGCGTTAGACCGACGTAATCGATAAGACGTAACGCTTCGAATTCCGTTACGTCGATCGTTATCGAACGGCGATTTTCGTTTGAAAAATCCGCGTCCGCCGTTTCAAAACGACGGCATTTCGGTTCCAAGCAAACGCGACGACATTTAGGCGCGCGCGGCATTTCTTCTCCTTGTTCTAAGCGTTGCTTATTCGTTGTTTAAGTTGGTTGCGTTTAAATAAAGAGCGTCGGCCCGGCGTCTTTGGCGAGGTCGATAAAACGACCGACGCCGGCGATTTCGTCGACTTCGATCAGTTCTTCCGGCGCGAACCCCATCACGTTCGCCGCCATTTCGCAGGCGACGAAGCGAACGCCGAGTTCTTTAGCTTGCGTCAACAACTCCGGAAGCGTCGGGACGTTTTGCTTGCTCATCGCGTGTTTCATCGCCGCTTTTCCGAGGCCGCCGAAGTTCATTTTCGACAGTTTGAGACGTTCCGCGCCCCGGGGAAGGAGAGCGCCGAAAGCCTTGTCGAATAACGTTTTCTTGACGCGCGGCGCCGGATTTTTTCGCAAAACGCTCAGTCCCCAGAAGGTGAAAAAAACGCTCGTTTGAACGCCGGACGCCGCGGCGCCGCAAGCGATAATCAACGCCGCGAGGGCTTTGTCGAGGTCGGAGCTGAACAGAACGATCGCCGCCGACTTCGCGTTTTGCGTTTGCGCGGCAAAGTTTTTCGCTTGTTCCGCAAAATCCGCGTCGTTCGACGGCGCGAGCGGTTGCGCCGCGACGGAAGTCTCGGAACCGCCGGGTTTGCGGAGCGTCGCCGTTAATTCGCCGTTTTGCGTTTCGAACCGTTCGATTCGAACGCCGGTCGAACGCGCCCAACTCCGCAAATCGATTTCAAACGTCGCCGCCGCTCGGAGTCGAACGACCGTTCCGGGCGACGCCGCGTCGAACGTTCGGCGCAAACGGACGATCGGGCCCGGGCAAGCGAGCGCTCGGACGTCGAGTTCAAGCGGTTCCGCGTCGGCGTTCGAAGTCGTTGCGGCGGAATCGGTTGGAGCGTTCGGCGTCGTCGGCGCGCTCGGCGTTTGCGGGACGTTGGGCGTCGAGACGGGAACCGACGGACCGGGCGTCGGCGGATTGAACAGCCGCCAAGTCGAGAAGCCGCCGGAGAGGTTGAAAACGTCGAAACCGCGTTGACGCAAAATACGTTCGGCGACGTACCCCCTTTTTCCGACTTGACAAAACGCGACGATCGGGCGCGAGCGGTCGAGTTCGCCGAGGCGGTCGCGCAACTCGTCGAGCGGAACGTTGACGGCGCCGGGAATTGTCGCCAACTCGAATTCTTCCGACGTTCGAACGTCGAGGAGGAGCGCGTTTTCCGGAAGTTCGTCCGGATAAACGGGACGGGTTAGGCCGATTAAAACGTTGGACGCGATCATACCGGCTTCGTTGACCGGGTCTTTCGCCGCGTTAAAGGGCGGGGCGTAAGCGAGTTCGAGCGTCGCAAGGTCGCGAACCGTTCCGCCGAATTGGGCCGCCGTCGCGACGACGTCCGTTCGTTTGTCGACGCCTTGTCGCCCGACGAACTGCGCGCCGAGAATCTTGCCGTCGTTCGGGGCGAAAAGGAGTTTGACGAAAATCGGCGTTCCGCCCGGATAGAAACCCGCGTTCGACGAAGGGTTTAGGTAAATTTTGCGGAACGGAAGCGCCGCCGCTTTCAAACGTTTTTCCGTCCAGCCGACGCTTCCGACGGCGAGCGAACCGACTTTTAAAATCGACGCGCCGAGCGTTCCGACATATCGCGATTCGGAAACGGCGGCGGAGGAAATGCCGGCTAACTTGTTAGCGGCGGCTAAGTTGAGCGGATTTGAACGATTGTTCGCGCTTTCTAATTGTTCGGCGCGGGAAACGATCGCGTCCGCCGCGACGCGTCCCTGTTTTTGCGCCGGGCCCGCCAACGCGACCGCCGTCGGACGACCGGTCGTTAAATCGACGACTTGAACGACGTCGCCGACCGCGAAAATCGACTCGTCCGACGTTCGCATTTGTTCGTCGACGACGATATAACCGGCGTCGTTGGTTTGCAAACCGCAAGATTGCGCGAGTTGCGAATTTGGTCGAACGCCGATTCCCGTCAAGACGAAATCCGCGTCGAGGCGGCGACCGTCGGTTAAGAGGGCCGAAATTCCGTCCCCGTCCGCCGTCGGTTCGAACGCCGCGACCGAAGCGCCGAATTCGACGCGAACGCCGAGCGCCGTCAGCTCGTTTTCGATCAAGCGGCTCGCTTCGCGGTCGATCGTCTTCAAAAGTTGGTCGCCGCGAACCGCTAAAACGACTTCTAAACCCTTTAAACGAAGATTTTCCGCCGACTCTAACGCGACGAAGCCGGAACCGACGACGAGCGCGCGGCGGGCGCCGGAGTCGAGACGACGAGCGATTTCGTCCGAATCGGGAACCGTCCAAAGAGGCGAAACGCGCGGATCGTCGGCGCCCGGGACGTTAGGCGACGTCGGTGAAGCGCCGGTCGCTAAAATTAGAGCGTCGTAACTTTCGGCGTATTCCGAACCGTCGCGACGGCGGACGCGAACCGTTTTTGCGGCGCGGTCGATAGAAATCGCTTCCGAGCCGGTGCGAACGTCGACGCGGAAACGACGGCGCAACAGTTCCGGCGTCGCGACGAGAAGCGCGTCGCGGTTGGCGACGCCTCCGAGTCGGTAGGGCAAACCGCAGTTGGCGAACGAGACGTAATCGCCGCGTTCCAAAAGAATTACGTCGGCTTTTTCGTCGAGACGGCGAAGTCGGGTCGCGGCGGTCGCGCCCCCGGCGACGGCTCCGATAACGATCGTTTTCATTGCGAAGGCTCCTTTAATTTAAAAGATAACGCTAACTTTATGGGTCGTTTCAAAATATTAGGCGAAACAACGGTTAAAAGTTGACCAAAACGGGAGTCTTAAAACGCTTAAAAAAGTCGGTCGACGGCGACCGAACCGAATTTTTGGCGGTTTCTTTTTAAACATATGTTCATTATAGCGTCGAAAGGAACATATGTCAAGAATAAATCGCGAAATTTGGCAATTTTTTTAAATTGGGGGAGGTTTGTAGGACGGTGATAGGAAGAGGGGAGAGAAAACAAATTTCAATCGAGAAAAGAAAAAGTAAGGGGAAAGGGAAAATGGAAAAGGCGGCGGACGCGGCGAACAAGAACATAAAAACGTCGACGGAACAAACTCCGCCGACGTCGCGTCGTTGTTTGGGGAAAACCGAATTAAGTTAAACGGCGTCGATTCAAGATAATCGCAAGCGGCGTTAACTTATTTTACCGGAATCATTTGCGCCGCGTCGACGATGACGTGCCCGTTCGTTCCTTTCGTGAAAATTTCGATCGACGCTTTTTTGTCGTCGCCGACTTTGATCTTGCCGATCGAAACGAAAAGACCGTCGATCGCCGGTTTCGCCTTTTGATCGACCGTCGCCTCGACCGTTTCAATCGCCGAGTTCGCGACGACCGGGACGTTCGTCGCGCGGTTCGGGTTCGTCGAATACGAAACGCGGCAGTCGTAAACGCCGGGATTCGGCAGGTTAAAGTCGAAGCGAACCGACTTGCCGTCCTTGTCTTTATTGTCGTCGTGCAGGTAGCCGTCGTCGACGAACGGACGCGTAACGCAGCCGCGCACCCAAACGCCGTTGAGCGTCGCGTCGTTCGAGTCGAGCGTCGTCGCCGGAAGGTCGCTCGCCCGAATCGGTTTCGGACGGTCGCCGTATTCGAGGACTTGACCGTCTTCGAGGAGGCGCGCCTTCAGCGTTTCATACGGCAAATCTTGCGGAGCGACCTTCGCGTCGAGCGACAAACAGGCGGCCGTCGCGGCGCTTTGGCCGAGAATCATAAAGACCGGCTCCATCCGGATCGAACCGAACGCGATGTGCGTGCAGCTGACGCAAACCGGAACGAGAAGGTTGTCGCACTCCGCTTTTTTCGGCAAAAGCCCGCCGTAATCGATCGGATACGGGCCGCCCGGGTTGACTTGCACGTCCCCTTCGTTGCGGACGGTCGGCTTGCCGTCGGCGGTAACGTCGACGTAGCGTTGAATGTGGTGCGAGTCCATATTGTAGGAGCCCATTCCGACCGAGCGCGGCGTGTCGTCGAGGTAGCGGAGGTGGCGTTCCGAAACGACGAAGTCGCCGACCAAGCGGCGCGCTTCGCGAATGTACATCTGATGCGACCAGTTGCCGTTGTCGGTAAATTCGTCTTTCGCGAGGCCCCATTTTTGGAACTCGGCGCGGATTTTTTCCGGGACGCGCGGGTGGTTTTGCAGCGTCCACATCAGGCCCTTTTGCCAGTCGAGGTGCGCTTGGTAAATCGCTTCGCGCTCTTCGTAAGTCCCGTTCGGATAACCGTAATTGCCGCCGATGTAGTCGGTCGAAACCGCTTTGTTGTTGTTCGAGTCGGTCTTATGGTTCGGCATCGGCGAGAAGGTCGTGAAGATCGTCTGACCGGCTTCGATGGAGCGGAAGAGGATTTCGTATTGTTTTTCGTCGTAATTTTCAGGTTTTTCAAACGGCGCCATATTCCGCTTGTCGTTGGTGAGGCACATGCGGAGGTTGTACGCTTGAATGCGGTCGTCGCCCTCGCCGTCGGCGCCGTTGATTTTGGCGTTGACGAACGGAAGAAGGCCGCTTTCCGGATTGCCGCGCTCGACGTAAGGGTCGACCGGCCCTTCGAATTGGTGATAAATCGCGTTTCCGACTTGAATCCCGTCGAGCGTTTCGCCGTACTTGGCGTTCGGTTCGCGCCCGGTCGTGAAGGAAACGCCCGCCGCGGCCATTAGGTCGCCTTCGTAAGTCGCGTCGATAAAGATTTTGCCGACGAAGGTTTTGCCGGAAAGCGTCGTAATCGAGCGAATCGACGCGCCCTCTTTGACGACGCCTTTTTCGCGGTCGAGGCGTTCGTTTTTGAAGACGGGAATCTTATATTCGGCGACGAAATCTTCGAACACCTTCTCGGCGACGTGGGGTTCGAAGACCCACATCGTTTTGGTTTCGTTGTCGATACTGCGTCCGCCTTGGCCCGGGATGCCGTTTTGACGCGGCATTTTTTGGAACGTCCAAGCGTCGTCGTTTTGGTAGTGGAGCCAAAGTCGGTGGTAAAATTCGCGCGACAGCCCGCCGATAACCGTGCGGTTGCCGGAGTCGGTGGCGCCGAGCCCGCCGCTCGAGAGGCCGCCGAGGTGTTTGTCCGGCGAAACGACGACGACCGTTTTGCCCATTTTCTTCGTTTGGACGGCGGTCGTGATCGCCGCGCTGGTTCCGCCGTAAACGACGACGTCGTATTCGTTTGCGATAGCCGGTTCTTCGGCGCGAACCGAAGCGAGCGGCGTCGAAAGCGCGAGAAGAGCCGCCGTCGCGCAAAAACCGGCGACGGTCGCGAAGAGCGTTTTTTTCATAAAGCGTCTCCTAAAAAGGGGGAAAAGCGGGAGCGACGAACGGAGCGTCGCAACGCGTTGAAAATCTTTGGGTTAAGTCCGGAGGCAAAACGGACGACGAGCGACGCGAACCCGAGCGCCGCCGTCGACGCGTCCAT
>JAFSFF010000138.1 GCA_017435375.1 Thermoguttaceae bacterium | reverse complement strand
CGCCGATGCCCGAACGCGACGCCCTTCTCTTCGACCGGAATCCCCGGCTCGATCGGCTCCCGAACGACGCCGCGAGCGTCCGGCCCGCGTCGCCGCATCGCGTCGGTCGCTCGATCCAAGATCGCCGGTTCGACCGCTTTGTTCGCCGAAGTCCAAACGGCGCCGCAAATACCGCACATTCTCCAATCCCCCTTTTTTACGCGTCTTCGCTTTCGCGAACCCCTTTCGTCTTGCTCGACAGACCGTTCGCCTCTCGCCCGAGTCGGCGTTTTCTCCGCGCTTTTCCGGCCCCATTCGCAAGGCGCTTAAAAGCGTCGACGCTCGCGACGTTCTTTTTTCGTTTAAATTATCGGCGTTTACGTCGTCGCTTTTGGCCTCAAAATTTCCAAGAGAGCGCCTTTTTTCAAATTTTATCGATTTTATGGCGACGAAAAATCTTCATTTTCCCTCGCCCGCTTCGCGCGTCCTCTATATTACTCCCGAATCCTTTATTTTTCCCAATCGGCGCAGTTTCGCCAATCGCCTTGCTTGCGCCGACGGAACGCCTCGATCTTTCCCCATCGTCGCGCAACCGCCTTTAACGCCGCGTCGCGTCGCGACGCTCACCCCCCGAACCGCCGATGTCCGACACGCCCCGACGCCCTTGTTCCCGCGCCCTTCCTTTCATTTCGTCCGCCGCGACGCGAACGTTCGTTCGCCTTCGCGAACGCGACGTCGTCGACCTTCCCGTTCCCGACCCGTCCAAACGTCGACGCGACGACGGTCTCGCGTTTTCCCGTCCGTCCTACGTCGGCGCCCTCGCGTTTGGGCTTTTCGTCGGCTCTTGCGCCTCCGCGACGTCGACTTGGGCGCAAACTCCCGGCGACATATCGTCGCCCTTAAGAATAAACCGCGAAGAAGAAATCGACGCGACGCGTTTTAGTTCCGGGATTTACGGCGATCCCGCGCCGAACAATCCGTCTCCGTTTATCGAGAATTCAACGACGGCCCCGCTCCCTCCGTTTTTCTCGGGAGACGCTCCCGACGCCGTTCCGAACGAGGCGCGCAATCAACTCGAAGCGCTCGCTTGGGCCGTCGGGTGTTGGGAACTCGAAAGCGCCGGTTTCGTTTTTCAAACGAAAATCGATTGGGCGCCGGGCGGTTCCTACCTCCTTTGTCGAGATTTCGTTCGTCCGGTCGTCGCGCCCTCCGCGCCTTCGTCGCCAATCCGACAAAACGACGTCGCGTCGTCGAAATTCGCGGCGCTGCGCGTCATCGGTTGGAATCCGGTCGCCGGTCTTTTTCAGACGACGATCTTTTGCCGCGACGGAAGTTACGGAACCGGACTTTGGCAGCGCGAAGGCGAAAGTTGGCGCGTCGCGACGCGAATTTTGCTCGTCGACGGACGCGCCGCGACCTCGGTCGAATATTTTTCGCCGCGCCCGAACGGCGGGTTCGATTGGGAATCGACGTCGCGAACCGTCGAAAACGCGCCGTTGCCCAACGTCGGCCCCGCGGCGGCGCGACCGCTCGACCCCCAAATATTCGAACGTCTTGAAAAATCGATGTTTAGCGACGTTTCCGAGTCGTCGACTCCGACGACGAAAAGCGAATTTGAATAAATCGTTTTCAAGACGACGCCCGTTTGCCGCTCGTTACGCCTTGCCACAAAACAGTTTGTCGCCGGCGACCTTCGACGCCCTTAACCGCTCGACCGTCCCTATTTTCCAACCGATCGTTCCCACGCTATTTTTCATTTTACTCCGCGCTTCTCGGCTCGTTCGCGCCAGTATTCGACGCAAACGAGCCGCGAAGCGCCGGAAAACCTTAACGTTTGTCAGGAGAACGCTTATGCTTCGTCAAACTACAACGCGCCGCCAATCGCGTTCGTCGGCGCTCGCCGTTTCCGCGCTTATCGCCGTCGGTTCCTTCGCGGCGCCGGCCTCAATTTTTGCCGACACACCGTCGCAAGCCAACGCCCCGACGCCGTCGGAGTCCGTTTCTTCGTCGGTCGAGCCGACGCCTCCCGCTTCCGACGTCGTCGTCGAATCGGTTACAATACGACAGTTCGTCGAACCAAGTTTTAGCGTCGAACGTCCGCTTCGCATTTCCGTCGAGGAAGCGAAAAAATTCGAAGCTCTCGTCGACCTTTACGCTTACGCCTACCCGCTCGTTTTAGCGAACGAAATCAAACGCGAAACGACGTCGCGTTTCTTTTTGTCGACGGCTAACGAAACGTTTTATTTTCCTCGGCTTCCGGACGCCCGTTATCGCGCGACGGAGTTTCCGAACGTCGATTCGATCTTCGCGACCGCTTGGCTCGACCTTGCTCGCGAACCGCAAATCGTTGTCGCTCCGGCGAATACGAACGTTCCTTTTTCGCTTGAAATCGTCGACGCTTGGTCGAACGTCGTCGCGTCTTTCGACGAAAAAACGCTCGGCGAACTCCCGATCTTCCAAATCGACGGTCGTTCGCTTCGCGGCGTCGCGCTTATCGGCCCCAAGTCGCCGAAACCGACGAATTTGCCGCCGGAAATTCGCGTCGTCGAGTCGCCGAGTTCGCTCGCCCTTGTTTTAACGCGAGTTTTTGTCGACAACACGTCGCGTTCCACCGCTTTTGGAACGCGTCCCGCCGTTCAAACGCTTTACGACTTTGCAACCGTCGCGGCGTCGACGTTTACGACGGAGTTAAAAGAAGAAAAAACGAAGGTCGCGCCCGAAGCGACGCCGCTTCCCGTCGAAAAACCGACGAACGCGGTCGACGTTCAACCGACTTCCGACGTTCAAGAAACCCCGTTGAATCAAAACCTTACGCCGCCCCAAACCGGAGCGTTTAATCAGTTAAAGCGACTTTATGTCGCGCAAAACGCCGCTCGATACGCAAGTAGCGCCGACGAAGAGAAAACGCAAGCCGTCGAAACCGCTCCCCAAGCGGACGCCGAAAAACCAACCGACGCAACCGACAAATCGGCAAACGTTTCCGACTCTCCACTTAAAGACGATTCGTCGCCGTCGTCGGCTGAAAACGACGCCGTATCGCGCCAAGACGAGTCCGCTCCTTCCGTCGAAGCGTCTCAAACGCCCGACGACAAAACGTCGACAAGTCGACAAGAAATCGCGAAACTTGACGAAGGCGAACGCGATTACGAACGCGAACGCGACGAGGAACGCCGAGAAGTCGACGCTTTTTGGCGCGAAATCAAAGAACGCGAACACGAAGCGTCTCGTTCGTTCGACGCGTCCTACGAAGGCGTTAAGAACTGGTTTTACCGTCGGTTAGAAAACGACAAACATTTTTGGAATCAGTTCGACGAAGCGCTAAAACGCGACGCGCGTCGCGACTTGCGACAATTTGAACGCCTCGTCGAAACGCCCCGACCGACGCGTCCTTGGTTCGAAGGCCCGGTCGAACGAGTCGCGCGCATGTCGCCGGAAAAATATTGGCGCGCGGTCGTCGAACTCTTGAAAACGAATCCGCCGACCGACGCGAACGCCGAAATCCTCGACGCGTTGCAAACGCTAGGGATAGAACCGGGCAAACCGGCGAAATTTGACGCGAATTTGCGCAAGTTAAGTCGAGGCGCTTTTGCGATCGCGCGTAAAAAAATCGAAATCGCAACCCAATCGGAAATTTGGCGCAACGCTTCGCCGAGCAACTGGATCGTTTTCAAAAACCTCGGCGACTACGGCGACGATTACCTTTTCCGAGCGGGCGCGGCGAGCGTCGCGTTAGGCGCAAACGTCGAAAAAAACGTTATTTATCCGTTTGCGTTCCTTGACGCGACGGGCGAACCGCTCGACGGCGCCGCGTCGTACGTCCTCCGTTTTACCCCGGACGACGAACCGCCGACCGATTTCCTTTGGTCGCTAACCCTTTACAATCCGGAAGGTTACCTTGTTCGCAACGAAAGCGGCAAATACGGCGTTAGAAGCGACGATTCGCTAAAACGCAATCCGGACGGTTCCCTCGAAATTTTAATCCAACACGAGAAACCGCAAGACGATACGAGCAACTGGATTCCGGCGCCGCGCGGCCCCTTCGTCCTCGGAATGCGCGTTTACCGGCCAAACGAAAAAGCGTCGCGCGGCGACTGGACGCCGCCGGCTATCCAAAAAATTCAGCGCGAAACAAACGCCCAATAATCGTTTGACTAGCGCCGACGTCGACATTACGTCGACGCCAAAATCGCGACACGGCGTCGTTCGCGTTTTTTCAATTTGTTTCAACGAGACGCGCCGCAACTTAACTTCAACAATTAAAGGAGACTAAAAATGGCGAAAGACAACAACGATCGGGACGAACGCGCCCAAAACACCGGCTTCGAAGAAACGCGTCCGAGCTGCCCTTGGAACGCCGCGACCGGTCTTCCGGGTTTCTGCAACTTCCTGACGACTCCGGAGTTGAAACGGATGTCGAGCAGTTGGAAACCGTTCTTAATGCTGGGGATCGGCTTAATGATTCTCGGCGCGCTCGCGATCGGCTCCTGCTTTATCGCGACGACGTTGACCGTTTCGATTATCGGCGTTCTGTTGATGATCGGCGGCGCTACGCAAATCGTTAACTCCCTTTACGCCGGACGTTGGAACGGGTTCTTCCTTCATTTCGCGCTCGGAATCTTGTATCTCGTCGTCGGCTTTATGCTCCTCGACGCGCCGATTTTGAACGCGATCACCTTGACCTTCCTGCTGGCCGGATTCTTTATCCTCGCCGGTTTGTTCCGCATTGTCGCGGCGCTGACGACGCAGCTTCCGGGTTGGGGTTGGGCGCTCTTTAACGGTTTGGTAACGTTTATGTTAGGCGCGTTGATTTATCGTCAATGGCCGTCGTCCGGTCTTTGGGTCATCGGCCTTTTCGTCGGTATCGAAATGATTTTCGCCGGTTGGTATTGGACGATGTTCGCGTCGAGTTTGCGCAAATACGCCGCGAACCCGCAACTTTACGACTCGCAAGTTTCGCAACCGCAAGGCGTTTGATTTTATCGCAACCGTCGCCTCCTTTTCATTGACATAGCGTCGCGTTCGCTACGTCGGCTTAAAAAAAACGCGACGTTCTCCGACCCGTCGAAGAACGTCGCGTTCTTGAAAAACCGTCTTAAATTCCCCTGCAAACAACGCGTTTTCAAGGCGTCGTCGGTCGCGCCGCCCCTAAAACATCCCCAAAAATTTCGCTTTCGCAGAACGATTGTAATTTTTCTTTAAGGAAACCGTTTCGCGAATCGACGATCCGGTTCGCACGTTCACTAAGTCGAGCGTTAGGCTGTACTTAACTTGCGAATCTTTATTATCGACCGTCGTCGCCGTCGTTACTTTCGCAAATAAAATATAATCGAACGGCGTTTCGTTTTCGCCAAGCGCGTCCGCGAATCGCTCTCGTTTTTCCGGCAGCAATAAGTCTTCGACTCGCAAACCCGCTTCTCTTAACCCGGCGGTCGCCATTCGAGAATCGATCGTCTCAAAAACGTCCGATTGAGCGATTTTCGTTCGAATCGCTTCGGTCAAATCTTCGCGAATATCGCCCATTTCCTCGCCGCCCGCGTTCTCGACGCCAAGGAAACAAATTTTCCTAACCCCATTTTCTTCGGCTATTTGCGCGACCGTTTTTCCAACGTCGGCCGACGAAACCGGATTGCGCGCCGCCTGTTCCAGGAGCCCGGCGACCGCCGCCTCCGCCGCCGGATCGTAAATCTCCGCCCCGGCTCGATGACTTCCGACGCGAGTCGGCGCGTCCTCGTCGACGACCTTGCCCCGTTGCGTCGCGCAACCGACAAGAAAAACTAACGACAGCAACGCCGCCGTTCGCCAAAACCGTCGTTCGCGACACGGCGCCGCGTCTTTCGTTAAATCGCTAACCATCGTTGTTTTTTCAACTTCCATTAAACGTTTCAACGTTCTCGCCGCCTTTGTCCGGTCGTCCCAACGACTCGACGATAAAACGCTCGATATTCAAACAAATCAAAAACAGGTTCGCGTCGTAAAACGCGAAACGCAACTCGTCGAGACTAACAAATTTTTAGGATTCAAACAAGAGAAATTTCCATTTTTTACCTTCTTTTTCTTAGCGCGCAATTTTTTCGACATTCTTTACATAATTATCGGCGTATTTTTCAAAAAATCAAAGTTTCTAAACGCGTTCGGAAGCGGCGCCGATAAAATAACGACTTTCCCAACAAACTAACGCGCATTTTGATTAGTTTCTTAGAACGCGTCGTTTCCGCGAGCGTTCTAAATTCCGTTCCGTCAAACAAGCGCTCCAACCCTTTAAAAATCGACGATTATGAGCGATCAAGAGCCCAAAATTGAAGAAGCCCGAGAAATCATTAAAGTGCGACGCATTAGCGCAAAACCGGAGGTTTCCGAGAAAAAAAACGAAGAGGCGGAAGCCGCCAAGGCGCGTCAGACCGAACTGGAAAAGCGTTTGCGTCGTTTGCAAATTTTTTTAAGCGGCGCGATTTTATCGTTCTTACTCTTAGGATTGCGCGTTTTAGGGTGTTTGCCTTTTGGACGTTCCGGAAACGTCGCGTCTCCGCCGTCGACGCCGCTCGCGCCCGCTTTTCCCGTCGCGCCTTCGTCGTCGGGCGTCCCTCAAAACGACGTCGCGCCGCAAGAGTTTCGCCGTCTTTTCACTTCGGAACCCGGCGCCCGCGACGACGCGAAGGACGTCTCCTCGACGTCTCCCGAACCGTTCGCCGCCGCCCCGTTCGTTCCTCGCAAGGTCGCGTCCCCTTTCGCTCGGACGCTCGACGATTTGCGCGTTATTCGCATCGCCTGCTGGAACCTCGAACCCTTTAATTTTTCGAAAGTTAACGACGCGACGACCGGAGAAAAAATCGCTCGATTATTACAAGAATTCGACGTCGTTTCTATCCAAGGCGTCCGCTCGAAAAATCGCGCCGTTTTAGAAGCGCTCGTTTACCTAATCGCCCGCCAAGGCGGAGATTACGACTACGTCGCTTCGTCGTCTCCGTCTTGCGACTCGATTTCCGCCTTTTTTTTCAACGCGCAAACGATCGTCGTCGACCGCGAGTCGGTTTCGGACGTTTTCGACGCCCGCGGTCGCTTGCCGGTTCCCGCTCTCGTCGCGAATTTCCGTCCGAACGGGGTCGCCGCAGAATCCAGTTTCACTTTTCAAATAATCAATATTCATCTTTCCGGCGCCGAAAGCGACGGCGAAACGCTCGTCGATTTGCTGGCGACGCTCAAAAAACGCGCCGGCGGATTCGGAATCGCCGAAGACGATTTAATCGTCGCCGGAGATTTCGGCGTCGCGATTCAAAAAATCAAAAGCGTCGAAAAAATCCCAAACGCCGCGACGCTTCACCAAGAGCAAACGACGGACGTCGACGGAGGTTCAAGCGCCAACTTTCTCTTCGATTCCCTTGCGACGGTGGAGTACGTCGAGCGTTTTGGAATCGTCGACCTTGCCGAATATTTCGATATTTCCGACGCCGAAGCGAAAAAAATTGCGCGAGGCCGTCCGGTTTGGGGCGATTTTAGCGTTTACGAAGGCGGCGACCCTCATTTTTTTGCGTCGCCGGAAAAAAAATAAACGTTTTTGCGCCCGCCGACCCCTTTGCTCTTGACTTGCGTCGCGTTTAGAGGTATCTTTCAACAACTTTCAAGCTCGACGCGAGACGCTTCGAGCAGAGCTTAAACCTTACCTAATAAACGCGTTAGCTATTCGCTCGCGGCGTTCCTCCCGATCGCCCGACGCGAACCGACGTTTTAACCGGCCCCAAGAGTCAGCAATGAAAACGACGATCGTCATTCCCGCGCGTTTCGGTTCGAAACGATTTCCCGGCAAACCTTTAGCAAAATTGGAAGGCAAAGCGATTTTACAACGCGTTTGGGAAATCGCCGCCGCCGTTTGCGAACAAGTTCCCGATTGCGACGCCGTTGTCGCGACCGAAACGCCGGATCTCGAAAACCGGAGCGAACGCATCGTCGAATTTTGCGAGTCGCGGCGCATCCCGGTCGTCGTTACGCCGAGTTCCTGCCGCTCCGGTTCCGACCGCGCTTGGGCCGCCGTTTCGTTCCGCGAGGAGACGCCGGACGTCGTCGTCAACCTGCAGGGCGACAACCCGATTTGCCCGCCGCGTTTCGTCGTCGATCTCATCGAAGCGCTTCGCGACAACATAAACGCCGACGTCGCGACGGTTTACACGCGCCTTAATTGGGGCGCGCTCGACGCGTTGCGCGCCGCGAAACAGACGTCGCCGTTCAGCGGAACGACCGTCGCCGTCTCGAAAACCGGCGACGCGCTTTGGTTTTCGAAGAATATTATCCCGGCGATTCG
>JAFSFF010000137.1 GCA_017435375.1 Thermoguttaceae bacterium | reverse complement strand
GAGAAACTGTACAATCTGGAGAAGAATTACGTCCTTGAAACCGCTTGGGAGGAGTTGGACGAGCGCGTTAAAAAGGCGTTGCTTTGGGGCGCCGGCGATTTGCACGTTACCTTCTCTTGGCGCAACGGTTCGGTCGAGCGGAAGTGGGGCGGTTCGTTCGAAGGGATTATTCCGAAAATGCTCAAGCAGTTTCGGGAGACGCGGAACAAGATGATTCTCGCCGCGATGGAGCGGTACATGAGTTCCGTTCCTTGCGCTTTTTGCGGCGGAAAAAGGCTCAACGAACAGGCGAGCGCCTTCCGAATCGAAACGAAGTCGGACGCCGCGCCCTTCGCCGAAAAGAAGTCGCTAACTTTGCCGGAATTGTCGGATTTGCCGATTTCCGACTTGCGCGAATTTTTCAGCGAACTGAATCTCGACGAATCGGGGCAAATCGTCGCGCAAGATTTGGTCAAGGAGATTCGGGCGCGACTTGGTTTCTTGATCGACGTCGGGCTCGGTTACCTCTCGCTCGGACGCTCGGCGCCGACCCTTTCCGGGGGCGAAATGCAGCGAATCCGCTTAGCCGGGCAGATCGGCGGCGGGTTGGTCGGCGTTTTGTACGTCTTGGACGAGCCGTCGATCGGGTTGCATCCGCGCGACAACGAACGGCTGATCGAGACGTTGACGCGGTTGCGCGACCTCGGGAACACCGTCGTCGTCGTCGAACACGACGAAGATACGATGCTTGCGTCCGATTATCTCGTCGACTTCGGGCCCGGCCCGGGGGTTCGCGGCGGAAAGATCGTCGCCGCCGGCTCGGTCGCCGACGTCTTGCAGAATCGGCGCGCGGAGTCGTTGACCGCTCGATTCTTGACCGGAGAAGAAGAGATTGACGTTCCGAAAGAGCGCACGGCGCCGGACGGGCGGTTCCTCGTCGTTCGCGGCGCGACGCATCACAACCTGAAAAATATCGACGTTAAAATCCCGCTCGGCGGCGTCGTTTGCGTTACCGGGGTCAGCGGAAGCGGAAAAAGTTCGCTCGTTAACGATATTTTGAAGGAAGCGCTCGCCCGCGACCTCAACCGAGCGAACGGCGAACCGGGCGCGCATCGAGCGATCGAGGGCGTCGAACACCTCAACAAGCTGATTTCGATCGACCAAGCGCCGATCGGACGGACGCCGCGTTCCAATCCGGCGACGTATATTAAATTGTTCGACGATATTCGACGTTTGTACGCCGAAACGCCGGAAGCGCGAGCGAAAGGTTTTCAACCGGGGCGCTTCAGCTTCAACGTTCCGGGCGGGCGTTGCGAACATTGCGAAGGAAACGGCGCGACGAAGCTCGAAATGGATTTTCTCGCCGACGTTTGGGCGGTTTGCCCGGTTTGCGGCGGTCGACGCTTCAATCAAGAGACCCGCGCCGTCAAATATAAGGGGCTTTCGATCGACCAAGCGCTCGATTTGGACGTCGAAACCGCGTTGAAGCATTTTGAAAATATCCCGAAAATTCGGGAAAAGTTGCAAACTTTATACGACGTCGGGCTCGGGTATATGAAGCTCGGGCAGCCGTCGCCGACCCTTTCCGGCGGGGAAGCGCAGCGCGTCAAGTTGGCGAAAGAACTCGTTAAGCGAAGCTCCGGGCGAACGCTTTACCTCCTCGACGAGCCGACGACCGGCTTGCACTTCGCCGACGTCAAGCTCCTTTTGAACGTTTTGCGCAGTTTCGCCGACGCCGGGAACACCGTTCTCATCGTCGAACACAATCTCGACGTCGTTAAAACCGCCGACTGGGTGATCGACCTTGGCCCGGAAGGCGGCGACGGCGGCGGGCGCGTCGTCGCCGAAGGAACGCCGGAGGAAGTCGCCGAAATTTCGGAGAGCCGAACCGGGCGCGCGTTGAAGGAATTTTTGAGCCGCGACCGCAAAACGCTCGCCGAACGGCTTGCCGAAGCGGAGGCGTCGCGACGCGACAAAGGCGTTAAAACCGTTAAAAAAGATAAAAGCGGAAGCGACGTCGAAGACGACGCGGCGGAGAGCGGCGAAAACGGAAACGGAGGAGTCGGTAAAGTCGATACAACCGTTAAAGCCGGCGCGTCCGGCGTTGAAACCGGCGTTGAAACCGACGCTAAAGACGACGGCCCGACGATTCCGAGCGTCGAGATCGAAGGCCCGATCGTTATCGTCGGCGCTTGCGAAAACAACCTGCAAAACATCACCGTCGAGATTCCGCGCGACAAAACGACCGTCTGTTGCGGGCCGAGCGGGAGCGGGAAGTCGTCGTTGGCGATCGACGTCGCTTACGCCGAGGGGCGGCGGCGTTACGTCGAGAGCCTTTCTAGTTACGCGCGGCAATTTTTGGGACAAATTCGCAAGCCGAAGGTCGAAAAAACGTTCGGAATTGCGCCGTCGATCGCGATCGAGCAAAAGACGACGAGCCGTTCGCCCCGTTCGACGGTCGGGACGGTCTCGGAGATTCAAGATTATTTGCGGATTTTGTTCGCCCGACTTGGCGTTCCGCATTGCCCCGACTGCGGCGTTCCGATCGGAACGCAGTCGACCGACCAAATCGTCGCGCGGATTCTTTGCGGCGAACCGGGCTCGCGCCTTTATATTTTGGCGCCGCTGACGCTTGAAATCGGAGACGATTATCCGAAACTTTGGGAACGCCTTCGTTCGCAAGGCTTTTTGCGGGTTCGCGTCGACGGCGAAACGCATTCGCTCGACGCGCCGCCGGAAATCGACCGTCGCGCTCGACATTCCGTCGAAGTCGTCGTCGACCGAATCAAGTTGAAGGGGGACGCCGACGACAAAGCGTTCCGAGGTCGCGTCGCCGGAAGCGTCGAAACCGCGCTCGACTGGGGCGCCGGGGTCGTTCGCGTCGCCAAGGCCGACTCGGCGAAACCGGAGCGCGATTGGGAAACGACGACGATGAGCCGCCGTCTCTCTTGCGAAAGTTGCGGACGGGCGTTCGAACCGCTGACGCCGCGCCATTTTTCGTTCAACAGTCCGCTCGGCTGGTG
>JAFSFF010000136.1 GCA_017435375.1 Thermoguttaceae bacterium | reverse complement strand
GGTCGGTTTGAAGTGGCTCGCGGAGACGAGTCAAACCGACTCTACCGTTATGGTAATGTTTACCGGGCACGGTTTCGAGACGAAAAAAGGCGAAGCGGCGTTTGCGCCGGAGGAAGTCGCGCTCGACGCGAAGGGCGTGAAGGCGGAAACGACCGTTTTGGCGTCGGACGTTTCGCGTCGTTTGCAGGCGGACGACGCGAAAATCAAGATGCTGATCGTCGACGCGTGCCGTTCGACGGCGCCGCTTGCCGGCAAAGCGCAAGCGCGTCCGACGTTTGCGCGTTTCGACACGTCGGGCTTGGCGTTTTTGCAGAGTTGCGGCGTCGGCGAGTCGAGTTACGAGTCGCCGGAGCTTGGCGGCGGCGTTTTTACGCATTTCTTTGTCGAGGGGTTGCGCGGCGGGTCGCGCGAAGCGGACGGTCGAGCGTCGTTCTGGGGCGTCGGCGGTTACGCGGCGGAGCGAACGTCGGCGTACGTGAGAAAGCGTCGGGACGAGGAAGCGGGCAAGGAGGAGGCGGAAAGGCGTTTCACGACGCCGCAAACGCCGTTTTACACGATGAACGGTTACGCGAACTTTAATCTTCGCGCGCCGGACTCGGAGCTGCTTTACCGCGAGGGGCGAGCGTTGGCGTTTGGGCTCGACGGAACGGTAATCGACGGCAAGCGCGGTTTCGAACTCTTAACGAAAGCCGCGAACGCCGGTTCCCTCGACGCGCAAGCGGAGTTGGCGCTCCTGTATTATCGAGGCGGCGCGGCGGTTGAGCCCGACGCGGAACGGGCGTTCGGGTTGGCGACCGCGCCGGCGGAAGCGGGAAATCCGTTCGCGCTGTACGTGCTGGGCGATTGTTACAATTCCGGGCGCGGCGTCGACAGAGACGAAGAAAAAGCGGAAGCGCTGTACAAAGCGGCGGCGGACGAATTGAAAAAACGCGCCGACGAAAAGGACGCGCTGGCGTTGGATTATTGCGGTGAAAAGTACGCGTGCGGCGACGGCGTCGAGATCGATTTTCGCAAAGCGTTCGAATTTTTCCGCAAAGCGTCCGACCTAAACTGCGCGATTGGAAAGGCGAATTTGGCGACGTGCTGGATGAACGGTTGGGGCGTCGCCGTCGATTACGCCGAAGCCGTTCGGCTTTTGCAGGAGGCGCGCGACCAAAATCACGCCGCGGCGTTAAAAGGGCTGGGCGATTGTTATATGTTGGGATGGGACGTCGAGCAGAATTACGACGAAGCGTTCCGTTTGTACGAAGAGGCTGCCGAGCAAAATTATCCGGAAGCGGTCGAAATGTTGGGGTACTGCCGCCAAAAAGGGTTCGGATGCGAACAAGATTCGGCGGAGGCGGTTCGCTTGTTCCAACGCTCCGCCGATTGGGGCAACCCGTCGGCGAAGCGCAATTTGGCGTTGTGTTATTTGGACGGCGACGGGTGCGAGCGCGACGAGATCGGCGCGTTGAAGTTGTTGGAAGCGGCCGCCGAACAAAACTATTCCAACGCGTTGAGCGACCTTGCGACGTGTTATCGCAAAGGTTGGGGAACGCCGAAAGACGAAAAGCGAGCCGAGCGATACGAAAAAGCGGCGTTCGATTTGTGGAAACGCGCCGCGGTCGCCGGCGCGGCGGACGGAATGCAGCGTTTGGGCGACGCTTATTATTACGGCGTCGCGGTCGAAGTCGATTACGACGAGGCGGCGCGCTGGTATCGTCAAAGCGCCGAACTCAATATGACGCCGGGGCAATTTGGGTTGGGGTGTTGCTATTATTACGGTCGCGGCGTCGAGCAAAGTTACGCCGAGGCGGCGGTTTGGTTCCGAAAAGCGGCGGAAAAAAATTATGCTCCGGCGACGCGGCTTTTGGGCGATTGTTGTTTTGCCGACGACGACGCGCAAAACGACGCCGAAGGGTTCGAATGGTATTGCGAAGCCGCGAAGCGCAACGATCCGCAGGGAATGACCGAAGTCGGAAATTGTTATTATCGCGGTTTGGGCGTCGACCAAAATTACGACGAAGCGTTTCGCTGGTTTAAAAAATCCGCCGACTTAAACGAACGCAACGGGCTCGTTTCGTTGGGAACTTGTTATCTCAACGGCAAAGGAACGGAGCGAAACGACGACGAAGCGGCGAAGGCTTTTCGTCGCGCCGCCGAATTAGGGGACGCGGAAGGGATGTATTCTTTGGCGACGTGTTACGTTTACGGTCGCGGCGTTAAGCAAGATAACGTCGAGGCGATCGTTTGGTTGCGCAAAGCCGGAGAGCAAGGGCACGGCGCGGCGCTTTATACGTTGGGCGACATATACCGACTGGGCGTCGCCGGAAAGGTTGACCTTGAAGAGGCGGAAGCGTATTATCGTCGCGCCGCCGAATTGGGGGAATCGGACGCGATGGTCGCGTTGGGGAATCTTGCGTTTGACGCGGCGGAAAGCGAGGAAGAGATGAACGCGGCCTTCGACTGGTATCGCCGAGCGGTCGAGGCCGAGAATGCGGAAGCAATGTGTTTGCTGGCGAATTTTTATTATACCGGCGCCGTCGTCGAGCAAGATTTTGAGGAGGCGGCGCGATTGGCGCGGCGCGCGGCGGAGTTGGACGAACCGCAAGGGGCGTTAATGTTGGGCCT
>JAFSFF010000135.1 GCA_017435375.1 Thermoguttaceae bacterium | reverse complement strand
GCTCGCCGACTTGAATCAAGAAACGTCCGTCGAAAAACACGAAACGCTCGCCTTCGACGCCGCCGTCGAGTCGACCGACGCCGAATTTCGCCCCGACGGCGCGCCTCCAATCGACGAAACGTCCGCCGCGCGACCCTCGGACGAACAAGCGACGTTTGTCGACGACGTTTCGGCCCCCCAAACGCTCGACGAAGCCGGGCAAATCAACGAAGAAAAACAAGTCGGCGAAACGTTCGTCTCTCGCGAAAACGACGAGCCAAACGGCGAAGAAAAACAAGTCGGCGAAACGTTCGTCTCTCGCGAAAACGACGAGCCAAACGGCGAAGAACTCGACGCGGAAACCGATTCTTCCGCCGACGAAACGCCCTTTCCGCGCGTCGCGGCGACGTCCGCGGAAAGCCGGCTCGCCGAACTGCTCGGCCGCGCCCCGACCAAGTTCGAACTCGACGAATATTATTGGGAACCGATCGTCGAAACGGCGCAAGTCGAGTATCAACCGTCCAAACGCGGTTCCTTATTCGGCGCGGCGACGCGCCTTACGACGGAACCGGCGGTCGCGGTCGGTCGAGCGACACTCGCGATTTGCGGTTTCAGCCGCCCCTCCGCGCTCGGCTCCGACGCGTTCGCGGCGACGAAACCGCGTCGTCGCCGTCAACAGGGCAAAGTTTCCGATATGATGATTTCCAGCGTTTTCGGATTTTTAATCGCGGTGATCGTCGTTTGGCCGCTTATATGTTTGGCCGCGAACGAATTGTTTTCGACGATCGTCAAGAGCGCCGCTCGCAAAATCGGCGTTACCGTTCCGGTTTCGGAAAACGCGCCGCAAAGCGACATTTTACCGCTCATCTCGGAGCAACTCGTTTTTCCGGATTACTCCGAGTCCGCCGCGTTGCAGGCGATCGGCGTCAAAGGAGCCGGCGAACCGGAACCGCTTCCCGCCCCCTCCGGGTCGGACGCCGTCGTTCCCCGCGTCGATCCCGCCTCGACGCCGCCGACGCTCTCGCCCGCTTCAACCGACGACGAGTTCGAGGAGTTCGAGGAATTCGATATGTTCGCGCCGGTCGTCGTCCCTCGAAACGCGCAAGAATAATCGACGCTTACTCTTTATTCTCCGAGATTTTCGCGTCGTCGAGCGGTCGCAACGTCGCGCCGTATCGTCGAGCGACTTTTTCCAACTCGGCCAAAACGGCGGTTCGCGCTTCCGGCGGTTCGAGCGTCTCCGCGCCCGCGCCGTATCCGAGCGACCAACGCGCGAACGCCGTTCCGTATTCGGTTTCCAACTCGACAAGCGTCGTTTCGTCGTCTTCCGGCGTCGTCGCGACCCAGCCGCTCAATCGTTCCTCTCGAACGATACGCGCCGCCGAACCGAAAAAGCGCATTTTCACTCTCGCCGTTTCCGTTTCGCCGATATAGGGAGTGAACGCGCTCGCCAGATAAGCGTCGGCGTCAAAATCTTTCGGTCGCGTAAATTGTTCGCGCAACGCGTCCGCGGCCAACATACGACTAAATTTCCAAAATCGCACGTCTTTATCCTTGCAAGAATACCCGATCAAATAAAGCGCGCCGCGAAAATAAACGATATTATAAGGATGCGCCGTATACGTTTGCGGCGTTTTCGATTTCAGCGAACGGTACCGAACGCGCAATTTTCTCGACTCCTCCAACGCCGTCAACGCGGCGCCGACGACCGACGGCGCGGCCTCCGGGTAAAGCGGTCGCGACGCTTCCAAGCGCACGACGAGCGGCGCGACGCGCTCGGCGTATTCGACGCGATCTTTCGGAAGAGCCCGTTTAATTTTTTTCAACGCGCTTTGCAGTTCGTCGCCGAAGATCGCTCCGCAAAGAGAAGTCGTCAAATTTTGCGCGACGTATAGCGCGAGAAGCTCGTCGTAATTCAGACCTAAACCAAACGAAAATTCGTTTCCGCTCAAATAATAACGTTTTTGTCCGCGACTTCCGGCGACGACGACCGACTTGAGACCGTTAAAAATTTCGGCGAGCGTCGTCAAATCGCGCCGAATCGTCTTGGGACTCGCGTCAAAACGCTCCGCCAACTCCGTCAGCGTCGCGCCTTCGCTCGTCGCCGCCAGCGCTTGCAACAACTTCCATTGGCGAATAAACGTCGACTTTGCGTCGGCGACGTTCGCATTTTCGCCGTTTTTCTTTTCGGGCGCTTTTGCCGCTTTCTTGGTTTCGTCGCCGCCGCACGTCGTCTTTCGACTTGTTTTGTCGCTCATCCTCGCCCTCGTCCGTCGCGTCGTTAACTTAATTTTGCGCGAAAATCGCGTTGCCGTTCGCGATTGCCAACCGACGAACATTATAAAACGACGGAAAAGCGCGTCAAGAAAACGTCGGACGCCAGGCGTCCAAGGTCAAAAAAATTTTTTCCGGATTCCTAGCGCGCCGTCCTTACAACCGTTAATTTCATTAAAGCCCAAACAGTCAACCTATTTTATCCTCGAAGAGCGCGACGCGACGCGTCGAGTTTCAACGAACGACGCGTTCGTCAAGCGCGTTTCCGTCGTTTCTTCCGATTTTTCGTTTCCGCCCCTTCCCGACGCCGTTTCGCCGAGTAAAATAAACGTCGCCGCGTCGTTTTGACTTCGTCCGTTGCTTTCCCTCGTCCTCCTCGACCGGCGCCAAATTTTTGAAAGGCGCCGTCCAATGTTCGCAACCCTTGCCGCCGTTATCGTTAGAATCTTTTCGAACTCGTTCGCGTCCGTCTTTCAAAAGCGGTTGGCGGCGCGGGGCCGTCGTCCGTTTTTCGTCAACGCGGCGACGTTCGCTCTCTTGACGTTCGCTTGCGTCGGCCCGGCGTTTTCGGTCGATTGGACGCGTTTCGCTCCGCTTTTTTGGCGCGACGTCGTCGTTTCGGGCGTCCTTTGCGCGCTCGGCAACGCCTGTTTGGTCGCGGCGCTCGGTCGGGGCGAGCTGTCGATTTTGGGCCCGATCAACGCTTGGAAGGCGGTCGTCGGCTTGATTTTCGGCTTTTTCCTTTTGGGCGAGGCGCCGACGTTTCCGGCGCTCGGCGGCGTTTTTTTGATCGGCGTCGGGAGTTATTTCGTCTTGGACGCGAGCCCGGAGCGATTTTCGTTCCGCTTATTATTCGGAAATTCGGCGATTCGACTGCGCGTCGCGGCGCTAATTTTAACGGCGTTGGAAGCGATTTTCATCAAAAAGATCGTCTTGGCGGCGGGCCCGTCGCCGGCGTTTTTCCTTTGGGCGACGACCGGCGCGCTTTTTTCGGCGCTTTCCCTCGGCGTTTCGGCGTTAATCGCGTCAATCTCGACGCGCTTTCGTCAATCGTCGTCGACGTCCCCAACGCCGTCGCCTTCCCCGTCTCCGCAAACCGTCCAAACGCCGCCGACTTCCCGTTTCTCCGTCCGCGACGCGTTCGAACTCGCCGCGACCGCCGCTTGCGTCGGAACGATGCAACTTTCGACGAACGTCGCGTTCGAACGGCTCGACGTCGGGCTCGCGTTGGCGTTGTTCCAACTCTCGGCGCCGCTGAACGTTCTCTTAGGTTGGCGCCTCTTCCGCGAACGCGGCGTCGTCAAAAAACTTCTCGGCGCGACGGTCGCCGTCGGCGGCGCGGCTTGCGTCGTTCTCTTCAGCTAATGTCAACCGTCAAAATCGCTAAAATCGCTCTTGTCAACGTCGTTATACGCGTCTATTTTAAGAAATCTTCCTAAAAAAGTCGCGCGAGGCGTCGCAAATAGGCCGCGCGCCGTCTTTTATTAGCGGAAGGACGCGAGATTAAAAGGCGCCGCTCGGCGTCGGGCGCGTTCTTTCCACTTAACGTTAAGTCAAAATTTAGAGGAAACAAACAAGATGAGCAAAACCTTAAAACTCGGTCTGATGACGCCGATTCTCGACTCTTACGACGTCTTTCAAGCGATCGATTTCGCGGTCGCCAACGGTTTCCAATCGCTGGAAGTCGCCGCTTGGCCGAAACTTCCGGCGGGTCAAAAACCGTCGCGGAGATACGCAGACGTCAGCCAAATCGACGCCGACCGCGCCCTTACCGAAGGCGCGTCTTACTATCAACCGATCGTCGATTACGCCGCGCAAAAGGGCGTCGAGCTGGCGTCGCTCGTCTATTGCGACAACCCGCTGGTCAATCCGACGGCGGTCGAACACTTGAAAAAGCTGCTCCGCGTCGCGTCCAAAATGGGGATTCCGGTCGTTACGACGTTCGTCGGTCGCGACCAATTCAAAACTGTCGAGGAAAATTTCGACAAGTTGTTCGTTCCGGTTTGGAAGCCGCTCGTCGAACTCGCGGAAGAACAAGGCGTTAAAATCGCGATCGAAAACTGCCCGATGCTCTTCACGAACGACCAATGGCCGGGCGGTCAGAACCTAATGACGACGCCCGCGAACTGGCGCCGCGCGTTCGAACTTATCCCGAGTCCGAACCTGCAACTATGCTACGACCCGTCGCACTTTATTTGGCAGATGATCGACCCGATCGCGCCGATTTTTGAGTTCGCCGATAGGCTGGCCGCCGCGCACGCCAAGGATATTATCCTCCGCCGCGACAAGTTGCAACAAGTCGGGATTATGGCGACGCCGCTCCAATGGATGCAGCCGGTTATCCCCGGACACGGCGACGTTCCTTGGGCGAAATTTTTTGAAGCGCTTTACGCGGTCAACTTTACCGGGACGGTCGCGCTCGAGTTCGAAGATAAAACGTTCGAAGGCGACGACGCGGTTACGCACAACGCTATCCGCGCCGCGAAACGTCATTTGGATCAGTTCGTCGTCTGACGCGTTCAACAAACGTTCGAGCGTTCGACGTTGGAAAAACGTTTCGCTTTTTCGATAATCAAAAGCGGCGGTTTCGCGGCGTCGAACGCTCGTTCGGCTCGCCGATTTTCAACGCGTCGACGACGGTTTGCCGAAGCGGCGGCGCGTTGAAATATCGACCCAATTTCAAAAAATCAAAAACCGGCGTTTTACCGACGTTTCTCCGAACTTCCGCGCCGGAATCGCCGTCTCAAACGTCGAAGCGACGTCGCGAAAAACGCGCGCCGTTTTCACTCGAGTTCCAAGCCGATTTCCGCGCCCGGAACGGTCGAGAAAAGCGGCTCCGCGTCGCGGGAATTCAAGCGGACGACCAAGTCCGGGACGGCGCGCAAGCGGTCGAGAACCGGTTTCGGGAGGCGGCAACGCACCGTCGTCCGGCCCCGTTCGCCGTCGTATTCCCGCGACAACACTTCGCCGTCGCGAGCCAGCGTCGCCGGCGTTTTCCCGTCCGCGATCGACGTTTCGACGTAAACGTCCAAGAACTCGCGACTCAACGCTTCGCTGACCGCCGCCGTCAGTCGGTCGAGACCGATCCCCTCCTTGACGCTGATCGGAACCGCCGTCGGATAACGGTCGATCAACGCGGAAAGGGTCGACTCCGACTCGATCGCGTCGACTTTATTCAGCGCAAGAATCGCGTCTTTTTCGTCGATTCCGAGCCGCTTCAAGACCTTGTTCGCCGCCGCGATTTGGTCGACGACGTCCGGCGCGCTCGCGTCGGCGACGTGAATCAGCAAGTCCGCCGTCGTCGCTTCTTCGAGCGTCGCCCGGAAGCTCGCGACCAAGTGGTGCGGCAGGTCGCGGACGAAACCGACGGTGTCGCTCAACAAAATCGGCCCCCAACCGGGAAGCGACCAACGCCGCGTCCGAGCGTCGAGCGTCGCGAACAACATATTTTGCGCGAACTCGTCCGAATTCGTCGCCGCGTTCAGGAGCGAACTTTTCCCGGCGTTCGTATATCCGACCAAGCAGACGCGGCGGCTTTCGCTCCGGGCCTCGACCTCGCGCTGTTTGCGGGAATGAATTTCCTCCAACTCGCGTTTCAGCTCGACGATCTTCTTTTGCGCGATTCGCTTGTCGACTTCGAGCTGCTTTTCGCCCGGGCCGCGGAGCCCGACGCCCCCGCCCGCTTGCCGCTCGAGGTGCGTCCACATCCGCTTCAAACGCGGG
>JAFSFF010000013.1 GCA_017435375.1 Thermoguttaceae bacterium | reverse complement strand
TTCGTTTGGGCGCGCTCGTCGGGTTGACGCGGCACGCGGCGCTCGGCATCGAAGACGAAACGCTCCGCAACGGCGTTCGCAAGGTCTTTTCGACGATTCTCGATCCGAAATACGCAACGGAAAAGAAATTGCGTCCGGAAATCGGCGAATGGTTCCAACTGAAAGCGCTCGAAGGTTTGACGAGCTTCAAAACGCCGGAAGGTCCGGACGGCCCGACCGGAACGCTCGACCTCTTCAAGAAAATGGTCGACGACGACAAACTCGACTTCGAACTGCGCGCGTTGGCCGCTCGCGGGATCGGCGCGATGGACTTGACGAAAGTGCAAAACGCGGATTTTCCCGCTCTTGCGACTTCCTTGACGACGTTGGCGCGCGACTTCTGCATTAGCGAATCGGCGCATATCGACTCCGAACTTCTCCGCGAACAAGTCAAGAGCGCGGCCGCGACGACCGGCGCGACCGGAACGATGGGCGGCGCGATGGGCGGAGGCCCCGGCGGTTCGATGGGGGGCGGAGCGATGGGCGGCGCGGGCGCTCAACAAAGTCAAAAGAGCTTGGAAGCGATGGTCGCTCGCGTTCAATACGGTTTCGACAGCGTCCAAGCCGCGATCAAGGGCGTCGACGGCGGTTCGGGGCTGTTGGTCGTTCTCGGCGGTTCGGTCGAAAAGAAGGGCGGTAAAAAAGCGTCGCCCGAAGAAGCGAAGATCGACCCGGAAGACAAAGTCGCCGTCGCGCGCGAAATGTTGAACGACGTTTTGGAAGAAATTCAAAATACGAACAAGTTCATCGCCGAAGGCCCGCAAAACCCGACCGGAATGATGGGGGCGGGCGCCGGCGGTATGATGAACGCCGCGGCGATGCAAGGCGGGCGCGGAGGTCGCGGCGGGGCGACCGTCATTATGGTCGACTCCGCGTCGATGAAGGATCACCTCCTGCAACAAAAATTGCGTTTTAACGCGCTTCTCGGCGTCGATTCCTTCTGATTTGACGGCGGTCGCTTGAAACGATAAAACGACGTCGAAGCCAACGCGGTTTCGGCGTCGTTTTTTTTTCAGACGCAATAGAAGTTCCGACGGATAAGCGACAGTCGGCGAAAGAAAAAAGGGGAATAGAGACCGAGGCGACGGTTCGGCGCCGAAGCGAAGGACGCCGGATAAAATTGAAGAGGAAAACGCGTTAAAACAAAAAAGCCGAGCCGCGAAAAGACGCGTTTCGGCTTTTTCGTTCGATCTTTAACCGCCTCGCTAAACAACGTTTTTAACGACGTCGTTCGCGACGCTTGCGTCAAAATCAGGCGTTGTTGTTCTTTTGGAGAACGCCGGCGTCGACGAGTTTGTCGATGAGTTGTTGCATGCTGTTGAACATGCCGAGGAAACCTTGCGGCGGCATAATGACGCGTTCCGACGGTTCCGGTTTCGGGGCTTCGCCTTCGGCGCCCGGTTGAAGGGTAACGAAGTCGAAACGAACCATATTGCCGGCGAAATGAATTTGACCGACGCCGTCGGCGTAAATTTCTTTTTTCATTTGAGGTAAACCTTTTGCAAATGTTAAACAAATTTGTCGTTAACCGACGCGTCGCGTCGTTGGGCGACAAAACCATAAACTTCATTGTTCCTTATCGACGTTTAACGCGAAGGAACTTTACTATTATACCGTTTTTTTATCGTATTTCTATGGGGGGCAAGGCAATATGTCGCCGCTGGCGCGTTTTTAAATTGTCGTCGCGATAAAACGTGCGTTTTAGAACGCGACTCCCGACCGTTTTAGACGGCGATAATGACAAATAGTTTCCAAAATTCATTCGATTTTACCAAAAAAACGCGCGTAAGCCTACGTTGGCGCTCGACGTTAAAAGAAAAGAGGAGAAGAAAAGAAGAAAAATAGGCGATAGGCGACGCGTAATCGGAATTTTTGGAATTTTTTTGAGAAAGTTGTCGGAGAATTTGCGCGCGCCCCCCTTTCCAGCGTCGAAAATTCGAGTATACTAAAGGACGCTATTCGTTTTTTAGAAGCGAAACCATTTTTCGAATGTTTCAAGCTCGACTCCGCGTTTTCGCGTCGTTTGAGTCGGACGAAGACAAACGTCAATAACTTTCAAAGCAAGACGGAGAATATCGTGGGAACCAAAAAAACCGGTAAAGGACGACGTAAGCTCGGTAGAAAAAAGCGACGAATGCGATCCAAGATTCGTCACCGAAAAGACTGAGCGGCCGTTTGGTCGCGCCGTCGGGCGACGTTTATACGGGGAAACGAGCGTTGGTTCGTTCCCCGTTTTTTTTTGCTTGCGTTGAGCCGAACGCAAAAAGACGGCGTCCGAACTCCGCGTCGGAGAGTTCGGCGCCGCCGATTGAAGACGACGAGGCTCGTCGCGTTTTGGGACGGGCCCGCGTCGACGTTATTTGGCGTTTTGCGCCGCGTCGCGGTCGGCTTGGAGCGTTTCGTCGGTCGATTTCGCTTCGGAACGAATATCGTACATCGCGTATCCGACGCGGCGAACCGCTTCGATCGTCTCGGCGTAAGGAACGTCGCAAATATCGACGAGGCCAATTTGGTAATTTTCGCCGTCGAAACGTCCGGTCGTCGCTTGGTCGCCGTATTGGAACCAGTGGACGCCGACGATCCAAGGATTCAGGAGCGCGCTTCGAACGTAATGTTCGTAAGCGGCGGCGCGGGCCTCCTGCGATTCGGTCGGGCCGAGACCCGTGTGGAAGAGTCCGCGGTCGAGCGCGCCGAAGTGGAACTCGCCGATAATGCAAGGTTTGTCGACGCCTTCGACCGGACGGAACGAGCCGACTTCCGTTTTGTAAAAGTTGTAACTAACGACGTCGCAGTACTTTTGCGCGGCGGCGATCGCGAGCTGATTCGTCCAAGCGAAACGGCAGCCGAGGTAAAGTTTCTTCGGCGCTTTTTCGCGCAGCGTCGCGAGAATCTCCGAGAAATACTTTTCGCACAAAACCGAGTAGAACGCGTCGCAGTCGGCGGCGACATTCTTGACGGCGGTTCGGACGGCGGCGTCTTGAGTTTCGTCTTGAGCGATTTCTTTTTTCGGCGCGTCGAACGGTTCGGCGGCGAGCGTTTCCCAATCGGCGAACGACGTTCCCCAAGCGGCGTTCAGCGCGTCGACGTCGGCGCCGTATTTAGCGCGGAGCCAATCGATAAACGCTATTTTCGCCGGTTGCGTCGACGGCGAAGCGAGCGCGGCGCGGGCCAACGACCCGGCGTCTCCCCAACTGATCTCGTTGTCGACGAAGAAACCGACGCAGAACGGGTCGTCCGACGCGGCTTTCGCGAACGGCGCGTCGAGCGAACGGCGGAGCGACTCCTTAAATTCCGGGTGGAACGGGTCGGAAAATTTTCCCCAATATCCCGAGCTTCCCTCGATCTTCGGCGAGTAAATCCCGACCGTCGCGACGTAAGGGGTGCGAGCGCCGCGGCTAATCGAGTCCGCCGACCAGTTGCCGATCGTGTTGAGGCCCCAACTCCGCAGGC
>JAFSFF010000134.1 GCA_017435375.1 Thermoguttaceae bacterium | reverse complement strand
GCGGTAAAAGCGGCGGTTGGAAGAAGGACGGCGGCAAGGGCGGCCCGAAAGGCGGGAAGTCCGGCGGTTGGAAAAAGGGCGGTAAAAGCGGCGGCTGGAAAAAAGGCGGCGGCAAAAGCGGCAAACCGTCCGGAAACGCCGATTGACGCTTGAACGGCGCGGCTTCCGTTTGGAAAACGCCGACCGACCTTTAGAAGTCGGAGCCAAACGGAACCGACGAACAGCTCGACGGCGACCTTCCCGTTTTGCCGGGAACGAAACCGCCGTCGACCTTTAAACTTCGACGCAACGCGTTAAAAAACGGATTCGCAACGTTGGAGAAAAGCCCGAACCGGCGTTTCTCGACGCGGCGAATCCGTCGTTGTTTCTTGACGGAATAAAAAAAGAGCGCGCTCAACGATCGGATTGAGATTGCGAGGACGCGAGCGCGGGAAAATCGGCTTCTTCGCAGTTAATCGCGTATAATTCGATCGCGGTGAAAAAAGCGCGCCAAAAACAGGAAAGAACCGCGCAAGAAACGAAGTAAGGAACGACGTAAAAAATACCCAAAAATGGAATCGCTAAAATCGCTAGCGTTCCGAGAATCATTATAACATCGAGCGCAAACGCCCAACGACGTCCGTTGCGTCCGGTTTTTTTTAATCGAGCGACGAGTTTCGTTTTGCGTCGCGCCGACATTTGCAGCGCTAAGGACGAACCGCGATTGGAAGAAACGGACGCGAACGACGAGGCGAAGGCTTTAAATTTCGGCGGTTCCGCGACCGGCGGGAATTGCGGCGACGCGTCGCTTGTTGAAACTTCGGGAAAGCGCGGCGGTTCGGGCGGCGTCGCGGCGGTTGGCGTTTCTATTGGGGGAAACAACGCAACCTCTTCCGGCGACGGTTGTTCGAGTTGCGAAAAATCGAGCGAACGCGGCGGTTCCGACGTCGCGATTTGCGGGAAAACGAGCGGTCGCGGTTCTTCCGGAATCGACGGGAAAACGGGCGGTTCGGGCGTCGACGGCGGCGACGGAACGTTCGGCGATTCAACCGTTCGCGGCGGTTCGGGCGGCGTCGGAATCGGCGGAAAGCTCGGCGGTTCCGGCGTTTGCGTTTGCTCGGCGGCGAGTTCGGCGAAAATCGGTTTCAGCGCCGGAACGTTTTTCGCCTTGCCGCGTTGACCGCCGGTTTCGAGGAGCGTCGACGGTTGCACGACGCCTTGCCGAACGAGTTCTTTTAATTCTTCGAGGTCGACCGTTCGCGTTCCGGTCGGGAGCAGCGCGTTGATTCTCATTGTTGAAGTCCTTTTGTTTAACGGGTTAAGTCGTCGAGCCGTCGAAACGCGTTCGCGTCTTAAAGGGCGCGGCGCGTTCGCGTTTCGCCCGTCGGTCAACTTTTCAGTATAACGCCGTTTAAAGCGTCGTCAAGAAAACGTCTCCCAGCGGGCGTCCAACCCGACGAAAATTTTTTGAATTTTCTTGAAAAAATGTCGAACGGTCGAAGAACGCGCGGTTAACGAAGGCGGCGAAGACCTCCGTTTGATTTTGCTTTTAAAGCGCCGTTAATCAAAAACTTCTTCCAAACGTTTGCGACGCCGAGCGGAAACCGCGACCGTCTTTGAATTGTTTGAAAAACGTTTGGTTATTGAAAGCGCGTCGCGACGGCGTTAGATAATAATCGTTCCTTCCGGATCGAACGTCGGTTTCGCGCCGACGTGTTCGACGCGATCGCGCCAGTTTTTGCCGAGTCGATAATAGCGCAGGCTGTCCAGTTTCGGGTCGATTTCTTTGAAGAGCGCCGCCTTCAACTCGACCAGTTGCGCCGGGTCGACTAAGCATTCGAAGACGGAATTTTGCACCCGTCGGCCGTAATTGACGCAAATTTTCGCGACGCGACGCAACCGGCGCCGCCCGTCTTTAGACTCGACGTTGACGTCGTAAGCGACGAGAACCATCATCGGAGGAACGCTCCTTAAAATCGGGGGAAAAGTCGAAGAGTAAACGGCGACGTTAAACGAGTTGCGGCGCGTCGGCGGCGTCGGCGTTACTTCCAAAAAAACGCCGGGTAAGCGTCGAGTTCGCCGCGGAGCCATTTCGCGAGCAGGCGCGCTTGAACGAGCGGAAGGAGCCCGATCGGGACTTTTTCGCCCCAAAACGGGTGTTGGAGTTCGTCCCGTTTCCGCTCCTGCCAAGCGGTTAAAACGGTTTTGCGGGTCGCGTCGCTCATAACGACGGCGCCGCTCTCCGAACGCTCGAAGCCGCGCGGGTCGATTTGGCGACGGTTGATCAACGAAAGCGCCAAACGGTCGGCCAACCAAGGGCGAAATTCCTCCGTCAGGTCGAGCGCAAGGGAGGCGCGGCCCGAGCGGTCGGCGTGCAGGAAGCCGAGTTGCGGATCGAGCCCGACCGTTTCGCAAGCGGAGCGCAAGTCGTGCGCCAGCAAGACGTAAAGAAACGAAAGAAGCGCGTTGATCGGGTCGAGCGGCGGACGGCGCGACCGTTCCCGAAAGACGAACGCGTCCTTTTGCGCGACGATAAGTTCGTTAAAAACGGAAAAATACGTTCGGGCCGCGTCCCCTTCGACGCCGCGAATTTGGGCGACCGTCGTCGAACGGGTCAGGTCGAAAATCGAGCGCGAGAGCTTTTGCGCCGCTCGTTCGAGCGCGTCGACGTTCGTTTGGGCGCCGCGGTCGCGAACGGCTCGTTGCAGAACGACGCGAGCGTTCGCGATTTTCGCCGAAACGAAGGCTCGAGCCGCTTCCGCCGCCGTTTCGGGCGCCGTCGTTCGCCGATGTTGGGCCCGGCGCAAGAGGACGTTTCCGCTCTGCGGGCCGACGACGCGAGCGAGGAACTTGCCGTTTTCCGTCAACATCGAAACGGCGACCCCGTTTTCGGCGCAAAGTCCGAGCGCGAACGGCGACCAAGAGACCGCGCCGAACGCGACGACGCCGTCGAGCGTGTGAATCGGCGTCCGAAATTTGTCGGTTCCGTCGAGCGAAAAGACGAGATTCGTTCCGTCTTGGCGAACGTAAATTTTTTGAGTCGTAACGTAAAGCGTGTTGCCGAAGCGTTTCATCGCGGCGAGTTCCGGGGAAAAAACGGGGCGGAGGAAAAGCCGCCGAATCGAGAAAACCGGCGACGGTAAGACGCGGAAAAACGACGGTTAAGCGAAATCTTCTTCGTCGTCGAACGCCGCGTCGGCGTTTTCGGCGAAAAAAAGGCGGGGAACGTCGTCGTCGTCGAACGCGTCGAAGGCGCCCGCTTCCCGCCAATTATTGCGGAGATAGCGCGACGCGGATTTTCGGACGTCCGGCAAACACTCGTCGACGAGGGAGCAACTTGGGCAACGCGGCGAGGCGACCGGCTCCGGAACGACTTCCGAATCGACGAGCGCGCGGAAACGTCGAGCGAGTTCCGTCGTTTCGGCGCGGAGTTCGGCGTCGAAGCGAACGACGACGCGGCGTTTGGTCGTTCCGTAAAATAAGGCGCCTTCGAGGATTGCGCAACCGAGCGACTCTTCCAAACAGATCGCTTGAGCGCAAAGTTGAACGGCGTCGCAGTTGTTTTTCTTCGGTTGACCGCGCTTGTACTCGACCGGATAGGGACGCCAAAACCCGCGACGTTTCGGGAGTTTAACGGCGACGATCGGGCGTTCCGTCGCGTTTGTTTGCGTTTCCGACGGCGCGTCGTCGAACGGCGAGTCGACGCGGCGAAACTCGACGACGTCGGCGACCCCGACGAGACCGAGTCGTTTCGAGCGCAGCCAAAGTCCGCGCGCCGTTCGAACGTCGCCGCGGGCGTCGGAATCGGCGTTGTGAACGCGTTCGTGCATAACGCGCCCGGCGGCGGTGAAGAAGTTTTCGCTCCAAACGCCGTCGAGATGAATGAGCGCGCACTGTCGAGGGCAAAACGCCAAATGCTGCAGTCCGGAAATCGGCAAGAGGCGGTCGTCGTCGGCGTCGTTTTCCG
>JAFSFF010000133.1 GCA_017435375.1 Thermoguttaceae bacterium | reverse complement strand
CCGAACGCGGTCGCCGGGGCGGGGTCGGTCGGGTCGTCCGCCGGGACGTAAACCGCTTGAACGGAAGTGATCGCGCCGCGGTTCGTCGACGCGATCCGCTCTTGGAGCGCGCCCATTTCCGACGCCAACGTCGGTTGGTAACCGACCGCCGACGGCATCCGCCCGAGCAACGCGGAAACTTCCGAACCGGCTTGCGAGAAGCGGAAAATGTTGTCGACGAAGAGCAAAACGTCCGTCCCGAGGTTGTCGCGGAAGTACTCCGCCATCGTCAGCGCCGACAACGCGACGCGGAGACGGGCCCCCGGCGGCTCGTTCATTTGGCCGAAAACCATCGTCGTTTGGTCGAGAACGGAACGACCGGTATCGCCGATTTTCGCCTCTTTCATTTCGCGCCAAAGGTCGTTCCCCTCCCGGGTGCGCTCGCCGACGCCGGCGAAAACGGACGCGCCGCCGTGCGCGCTCGCGATACGGGCGATCAACTCTTGCAAAATGACCGTTTTCCCCAACCCGGCGCCGCCGAAAAGCCCGGCCTTCCCGCCGCGAACAAACGGCGTCAACAAGTCGATTACTTTGATACCGGTTTCAAAAATCTCGGTATTCGTCGACAGTTCCGAAACTTTCGGCGCCGGTTGGTGAATCGGGCGATACTCTTTCGCGTCGACCGGGCCCATTTTGTCGATCGGTTCGCCAAGAAGGTTGAAGACGCGCCCCAACGTTTCGTCGCCGACCGGAACGCTCACCGGCGCTCCCGTGTCGACGCACTCCATTCCGCGCACCAAACCGTCGGCGTTCCCCAACGCGACGCAACGAACGCGCCCGCCGCCCAAGTGTTGCTGCACCTCGCCGACCAAACGCGAAACCTCGTCCCCCGTTTTTTTCTCGACGTAAAGGGCGTTGTAAATCGCGGGAAGCCGCCCTTCGGCGAACTCCGCGTCGAAAGTGGAGCCGATCACTTGAGTAACGCGACCGACGTTTTGATTTTCATTTTGATTCATTGGTTACGACGCCTGATTTTCTAAACGCTTACTTCGAAGGAAAACGCTCCGCGGCGACGAAACGCCGTCGAGAACGCTCGCAACGAACGTACCGCAAAACAATATTGTATTCTATTTTCAAAAGCGAAACGCGATTTCAACTCAGCGCGTTCGCGCCGCCGACGACTTCGAGGATTTCGTTGGTGATCTGCCCCTGCCGCGCTCGGTTGTACGTCGTCGTCAACGACGAAATCATCTCGTCGGCGTTTTCGGTCGCCGCCTTCATCGCGATCATTCGCGCGATTTGCTCGCCGACCGCCGCGTCGAGGAAACAACGGAACGCCTCCGCGCGAAAAGCGGTCGGCGCGATTTCCTCCAAAACGCTTTGCGGCGACGGCATAAACTCAAATTGCAGCCGATTCGCGCTTTCGGACGCGTCGTCCTCGCCGTCGCCGTCTTTCGCCGCCAATTCCGTCAACGGAAGGAGCGTTTCGGCGACCGGTCGTTGTTTCGAAATCGTATAAAACTTCGAATAAGCGACGTCGAGTCGGTCGATCTCGCCGGTTTGGTAACGTTCGAGAAGCTCCGTCGCGATCGCGTCGACTTCCGCGAAAACCGGCTTATCGTCAAACTCGAGAAACGAGCGCGCAATTTTATAACCGCGATACGCCAAATAGGAAACGCCCCGTTTGCCGACGACGTAAAGCTCGACTTCCTCGAACGTTCGCGTCAACTCTTCGAAACGCGCGACCGCCGCCCGCAAGACGCCGCCGTTGTACCCGCCGCACATTCCGCGGTTCGCCGTCAAAATCAGCAAAACCGCTTTTTTCATACTTTCGCGCTTGTCGAGCAGCGGGTGCGAAACGTCGCCGCCGGCTCGGGCGAGATCCGCGATCAAATGCACGACTCGCTCCGAATAGGAACCGGCCGCGATCGCCCGCTCCATCGCTCGGCGAAATTGAGCGGTCGCGACCAACTCCATCGTCCGCGTAATCTTGCGAATATTTTTGATCGATTTTCTACGTTTGTCGAGCGCTCTTGCTTTTGCCATTGGATTCGAGGTTCGTAAAGTTCGACGACCGACGTTTCAACGCTTTTCCCAACGCCGCGGTTAGGCGACGCCGGCGCAAAAACGTCAAAGTCGGCAATGTCGGTAAAAAATTCGGATAATGCCGAACGCTCCGTCGCGCCGCGCTCTCGTTTAAGAGTCGGCGACGCGTCGGCGTTCGAATCGGACGCTCCGCCCGCCCGTTTACGACGCGGAACGGCTCGCGAAATTCTTGAAGAAAACGTCGTCGTTGAACTCGGTCAACGTCGCTTCGATCGCGGCGGTTTCGTCGGGCCCGAGTTTTTGCTTCGACGCCTTCAAACGTTCCCAAAGCTCGGCTTTGTTCGCGCGCATCCAAGGCAGGAATTCGCGTTCCCAAAGTTGAACGTCGTCGAGCGCGACGTCGTCGAGGAACCCCTTCGTCCCGGCGTAAATGACGAAAATTTGGTCGATTTCGTCGAGCGGTTGGCAAACGCCTTGAATCAGCAGGCGGTTCATCCGGTATCCTCGGTCGAGACGCGCTTGCGTCGCGGCGTCGAGATCGGAACCGAGCTGCGCGAACGCCTCCAACTCGCGGAACGCCGCCAAGTCGAGCCGCAACCCGCCCGCGACCTGCTTCATCGCCGGAATTTGCGCCGACCCGCCGACCCGCGAAACGGAAATCCCGACGTTCATCGCCGGACGTTGCCCGCGGAAAAACAGGTCGGGCTGGAGATAAATTTGACCGTCGGTGATCGAAATAACGTTCGTCGGAATGTACGCCGAAACTTCGCCTTCCTGCGTTTCGACGATCGGCAGCGACGTCAACGACCCGCCGCCCAAGTCGTCCGAGAGCTTCGCGCTCCGTTCGAGCAAGCGGCTATGGCAGTAGAAGACGTCCCCCGGATACGCCTCGCGCCCCGGCGGGCGACGCATCAAGAGCGACAGTTGCCGATACGCGACCGCTTGTTTCGACAGGTCGTCGTAAACGATCAACGCGTGTTCGCCCTTATACGTAAAGTATTCCGCCATCGCGGTTCCGGCGTAAGGCGCGATATACTGCAACGGCGCCGGCGAACTCGCGCCCGCGACGATAACGGTCGTGTAATCCATCGCGTCGTGTTTGCGGAGCGTTTCGACGATCCCGGCGACGGTCGAGTCCTTTTGCCCGACGGCGACGTAAAAACACTTGACGCCTTTCCCCTTTTGATTGATAATCGCGTCGACGGCGATTTGCGTCTTGCCGGTTTTACGGTCGCCGATGATCAATTCGCGTTGGCCGCGCCCGATCGGGGTCATCGCGTCGATCGCTTTGATCCCGGTTTGGAGCGCCTCGGTTACCGGCTGACGGTCGGCGACGCCCGGCGCGTCGCTCTCGACGAACCGATATTCGTTCGTAACGACCGGCCCGCGCCCGTCGAGCGGGTTCCCCAACGGATCGAGGACGCGACCGAGAACCGCGTCGCCGACCGGCGTTTGCAGGAGCTTGCCGGTTCCGCGAACTTCGTCCCCTTCGCGAATTTTCAGGTAGTCGCCCAAAATGATGACGCCCACGCTGTTTTCTTCAAGGTTGAACGCCAACCCCTTGACGCCGTTCGGGAACTCGAGCATTTCGCCGGACATAACGCCGGAAAGGCCGTAAACTTGGGCGATGCCGTCGCCGACCTCGATCACTCGCCCGACTTCGCGGACGTCGATTTGGGTCTCGAACCGTTCAATTTCCTTCTGAATGACGGAAGCTATCTCGTCGGCTTTGAATTTCATGGACGCTCCTGTTAATCGTTTCTTGGCGCGCGTTGTTCAGTTGGGTTGCGATGGAAGCGTCGTAGACCTTGTCCCCGACGCGAACGATAACGCCGCCGATCAACGCCGGATCGACGACGGCGAAAAGCTCCGGCTCGCCGCCGATTAGCTTCCGCAACTTAGCCGCGAGGCTCGCTTTCGCGTCTTCGGAAAGAGGCGTCGCCGTCGTAACGCGAACGGCGACGCGCCCTTTGCGTTCCGCTTCAATTTGTCGGCATCGGCGCCGAACGTCGCGGAGAATTTCCGTCCGCCCTCGTTTGGCGAGCGTTTTGAGGAAGTTTTTGAAAATCGGCGTCGCGTCGCGGCAAACGGAGTCGACGACACGGTATTTTTCGTCGACCGGAACCATCGGAGACGCGAGGATTTCCTCGAACTTCGGAAACGCGTCGCAAGCGAGTTCGACGAACTCGTCGAACTCGGCGAGAAACTCGGCGATCGAAACGCCCTGCGCTTCGCAGGCGCCGAACGCCGCGACGGCGTAAACGTCGGCGAGCTTCGCTCTCGACGCGTCGGCGGCGAATCCGGTCTCGCGTCGCGCTTCTTGTTCAATATTCTGTTTCATTATTCGTCTTTTTCAACGACGCGTCGATTTTGCAATTCGCGACGCGCCGTCCTTTTCCGCTCGTTGTCCTTCGTTCGCGACCGCCGTCGGGGCCGACGCGAACGCTCGTCCCGCGCCCTACTTGCGAGCGAGTTCGTCGACGGCCTCCCCGAGCAAGCGTTCGCCGCGCGCCGGGTCGATCGTCTCCTTCAAAATTTTCCCGGCGAGGTTCGTCGCGAGTTCGGCGCTCTTGGCGGCGAGCGTTTGGAGCGCGCCGTCGGTCGCGATTTCGACGTCTTTCAACGCCCGTTCGCGTTCCTTTGCGGCGGCCTCTTTCGCTTCGGCGACGATTTCGCGGGCCATTTTCTCGGCGTCGGCCCGGGCTTCGGCGACGACGCGCCGCGCCTCTTCGGCGGACTCGTCGAGTTTGCCGCGGTACTCGTCGAGGAGAGCGCGAGCGTCGGCGTTCGCCTTTTCGAGCGCGGCGCGACGTTCGATCTCGGTTCGTTCGCGCTCGTCGAGCGCCTTCGCGATCGGCCCGAAAGCGAACCGCCCGAGAACCGCGACCAAGCCGAGGAAAACGACGGCGGTCCAAATCGCCAAGTCGGTTTGCCAAGCCATCGGGTTCAGCGTCGCTTCTTCGCCGCCGTGTTCGGAGGCCCAAAGCGCCGACGTTTCGACCAGGAAAACGCCGACCGCCGCCGTCGCGACGACCGCCGCTCGCCTTTTCGAGACGCGAAACCCGCTCGCCGCCGCGTTAAACTCGTTAAACTTCATGTCAACACCCCATTTTTGCTTTCGGGTCTCGCGCCGACCCAACGCCGACGCGTCGAACGGGCTTATTTCAACATGCAGACGATCAACGCAAAGAAGGTAACGCCTTCGACGAGCGCGGCGGCGATAATCATCGCGGTTTGAATTTTGCCGGCGGCTTCCGGTTGACGCGCCATCGCTTCGACCGCGCTCGCGCCGATGCGACCGATCCCAATCCCGGCGCCGATCAGCGCGAGACCGCAACCGACCCCGTAAAGCCCCGAGAAATCGAACCCGGCGTTTTCCGCGACGGCGGCGGCTTCCGAAGCGGCGGGAGCGTCTTGCGCCAAAGCGGCGAGCGGAGCGCAGAAGAGAGCGAAAACGAACGTCAAGGCGACGAGTTTAGCGAATTTGTTCACGGAAATTCTCCTAATACGGTTGAGTTTATCGTTCGCCGCGCGAATCGCTCGACGTAAAAACCGAGCGCTCGACGGAAAACCGAGTTGTTATTCAAAAATCGTCGCGCGTTTCGGCGTCGCTTCTCGCGGAGCCGCCGATTTCCAGCGCTTATCGTCAATTTTGTCGTTATATTATATATTGTATATTATATATTGTCGGGGACGTCGGAAAAACGCCCGTCGCGCCTTCGTTCGAAAGCGTTTAGTGTTGATGTTGCGCCATTCCAATGAAAATCGACGCGAGGAACATAAAAATGTACGCTTGCAAAAAAGCGACGAAGAGTTCGAGCAAACTCAACGCGACGCTCATCGCGACGCTCCCGACGGCGACGCCGACCCAAAGGGCGAAGTAGTCCGCGGTTCCGGCGATAAAACCGAGCAAGACCGCCAAAACCAAGTGCCCGGCGAACATATTCGCCAAAAGACGCACCGCCAAGACGACGTGTTTAATGAAGAGCCCGACGACCTCGATGACGAAAATCATCGGCTTCAAAACGACCGCGAGCGCGAGCGGAAGCTCCATCGACGGAACCTGACCGAGCCAAAAGCCGACGACGCCGAATTTCTTCATCCCGGAAGCGACCAATACGACGAACGTCGACGCCGCCAAAACGGAAGTCGTCGCGAGCGCGCCGGTCGGAGAGGCGCCGAACCAAGGAATCAGCCCGGCCAAATTGCAAAAGAGAATAAAGAAGAACAGCGTCCAAAGGAACGGCGCGAAACGCCCGACGTCCTTTTTGCCGATCGCCGGCGTCATCACTTCGTCGCGCAAGTAAAGAAGGAAAACCTCGATCAGGTTCCAAAACCGTCCGCGCACCGGCTTTCCCGACTTAATTTTCGCGGCCAACGGGAAGAAAATCGCGACCATCAAAATCGCTACGACAAGTTCGACCAGCATAAACCGCGTAATCTGAACGCCGCAAATCGTCGGCAACTCGGGCAAATGCCCCATAAACTGCGGAACGTGGTACTCGGAACCGTCGGAAACGTGTCCCGCCAAATCGCTCATAT
>JAFSFF010000132.1 GCA_017435375.1 Thermoguttaceae bacterium | reverse complement strand
GGCGTTCCGGTGAAGCCGAGGTAAACCGCGTTCGGCAACGCTTTACGAATCAAGAGCGCGGCGCCGAACGACGTTTTCCCGCTTTCCTTATCGAACTTTTCGCGCAACCCGTATTGGCTCCGGTGCGCTTCGTCGGCGATAACGACGACGTCGCGTCGCTCGGTCAGCGGCTCGTTAATTCGGGCGAGCCATTCGGCTCTTTTTTCTTCGTCTTTCTCGTTGGGCGGCAAGAACTTATGAATCGTCGAAAAGAAAATCCCGTTCGCTTTTCGCCCTTCCAAAAGTTCGCGCAGGCCCTCCTTCGTTTCGGCGCGCTCCGGCGTCTGACGCAAAAGTCGCGACACTTTGTAAACTGCTGAAAAAGTTGGTCGTCCAAGTCGTTGCGGTCGGTGAGGACGACGAGGGTCGGCGAGTCGAGCGCGTCTTGAATCGCTTTGGCGTAAAACGTCATGGAGAAAGACTTTCCGCTTCCTTGCGTGTGCCAAAAGACGCCGCCCTTCCCGTCGCCGAGTTCGCGAGCGCGGCGCGTCGACTCGACCGCTTTTTTGACCGCGAAATATTGGTGGTAGCCGGCCAAAATTTTGACGTCGGAGCGGCCGTCGGACGCGAAGCAAACGAAGTTCTTGACGAGATCGAGGAAGCGGCGCTTCTCGAAAAGGCCGCGAAATAAGACGTAATACGGCGTAAAGCCCGTCGTTTCGCCGCTTCGGCGCTCGCCGTTTTCGGACTTCCACTCGGCGAAGCGCGTTTCGGGGGACGTAATCGTCCCGACTTTCGACTGAACCATATCGCTCATCACGCAAAAAGCGTTGTAAACGAAGAAGTTAGGCACGTCGGCGATGTAATTGCGCAACTGCCGATACGCGGAGCTTGCGTCGACGCCGTCCCGAACCGGCGACTTCAACTCGACGACGACAAGCGGCAGCGCGTTGACGTAAACGACGACGTCGAAACGCTTTGTTAGCCCGTTTTCGACGTAATTCCATTGGTTGACGGCGACGAACTCGTTATTCTCCGGGTCGCGGTAGTCGAGCAGATACGCCCGGGCGTAGCGCTCCTCGCCGCGTTCGAAATATCGGACTTCGACGCCGTTTTGGAGGTAGTCGGTAAACTCTTTGTTCCGTTGAGTTAAGGTTCCGATTTCGATATGCCGAATCTTGCGGACGGCGTCGTCGAGGGCCTCGTCCGGAAGGTTCGGATTGACGCGCCGCAACGCTTGCCAAAGCTCGACTTCGGAAAACGGCTCGCGATAATCCCGTTCGACCTCGGCGCCGCGTCGCGTTTGGTACCCGAGCTCCTCCCTGAAAAGCGACATAACGCCGTTTTCGAAATTACATTCGGTGTAACTACCCGACATAGCAACGCATCCTCTAATTAAATGTTAAACGTGATTTTGAGTTATTTTTGTTGGAACGCGATCGAACAATTATCGCCAATAGTTAGCGTCCATATCTTCTATAGAGCTAAAACTACAGTAATACTCGTAACCTTCCGTGTCAATCGCATAAGCACAAATAAAATTATCCTTTTCTATTTTCACTAGCTTTTTCAAAAGTCTATCCTTGGGATAAAATACCACAATACTTTCAGACGGCGCTAAATATTTAGGGCGAAATTTTGGTCCTACCTCAATTAAATGCCACTTTATCCTTTGTTTCTTCTTTGTTAAAGTTCCTTTTCGAGCCCAAAACTTTCTAACGCTGTAAAAACGAGATTTTTTATTATCGTAATATCCCAAACCAAGAAAGGTTAAATTTATCGGTCTATTTCCTACATTTGTCGCGTTAACTGCTAGACCAGTAGTTAACGTACCAATCTTATAATTGTCTTGTGTTATAAGGCAACGGTCGCTTACTCTTACCCTACGCTGATAGCCAACTTTAAGCAATAAATCCTTTTTATACGGCAACTTGGCAGTTTTAACAGAAATAATCACGGCTAAAACGCTGATAAACAAACTTAACAATGCAAGAAGCGCCGTTAAAAAACCGTTATTGGCGTTGCACCACTGTATACACTCGTTCATAAATTTTTCCTTCATAAACGGCGTTTAAAACTTCACGTCGTCGACGTCGATTTCGCCGGACATTAGCCGCGGAAGCAACGCGTCGCGCACGGCGGCTAAAGCGATATTTTCTAATCCGTTATTTCTTATCTTTTCAAACGAAGGAGAAACCGCGTTTCGAAATATCGCCATTTCCTTCTCCGACAATCGAGGAAGCGTATATTCGCCGAGCGTTTCGCTCGACACGCGTTGCCTTCCGCTCGTACCGTTTAGATTTTTGATTGCATAATCGACAAACTCCGGATTTCGCGCGAGGCAATAAAAAAATTC
Source organism: Thermoguttaceae bacterium (assembly GCA_017435375.1). Lineage (GTDB taxonomy): Bacteria > Planctomycetota > Planctomycetia > Pirellulales > Thermoguttaceae > RUG369. The sequence goes on along the minus strand of JAFSFF010000132.1, from coordinate 869 downwards.
CGCCGGATAAACACCTCGTGAACGCATCACGATATACTCAGTCGAACCAAACGCTATCTCGCCTTCTTCAAGGAAATTGACATAAGCCGCTTTGCCGTTTTCTAAACAAGGCGTTATCCTCGCTAACAACGTATCGCCGTTTGTAAAACGCGTTCCTCCTTGATAAGTTTGCGTTTCCCAACCGAGTGGAAAGCTTCCGACTGTCGATAATTGTTTCATTTCAACACAACGCGCAACATTATTCTTACATAACGTATATTTAGGCCCAAATTCGACAATTTCCGCCAAACGACATTCACCAGAACACGCATTTTCCAATAAATTGGCAAATATAGCAAAGGCTTGTTGTTCTAAATTCGCGTTAATTCGACGGTTGAGTTCGATTTTATCGTCCAACGCGGAGAGAATCGCCGCGATTTTGCGCTGCGTTTCGCGTTCAAAAACCGGAACCTCGTATTTCATTATCGCCGATTTATCGCCGCGCGGCATTTTCGTTCCTTTTGCCGTCGAGGTCGAATAATCGAAAAACGCGTCGTCGGCTAAAACATAATAAAGGAACGCCGGTTCGCAAACGTCGGCGGCGCGAAAAACTAATACGTCGTTCGAACAGCCGCCTTCTTCCTTTGCCAACCAAATTTTCTTAAAATAAGGACGAATATTTGAAACCAAGACGTCGCCGCGCCGATAACGTTGCGTAAACTCCGTCGTCGGCAGGGTTGCCGCTTCCGCGACGCCGCCGCGATTCGGCGCCATATTCTCCGTTGAAATATAATTCCGTTTCGTCAATTCAGAAACGGCGATTTTCTCTTTCGCGTAAGAGCATAACGCGTTAAGTTCAGATTTCATAACCCAGCGCCCCCAGGTTCTTT
>JAFSFF010000131.1 GCA_017435375.1 Thermoguttaceae bacterium | reverse complement strand
CGGCGCGACGCCGAAGTCGCGAAGCGCGTCGTGCGCGAGCGTTCCGAAGGCGGCGGCGTTCATTTCGGCGGTCGTTTCCGGCGCCGCGGCGCGCAGGTTGAGAGCGCGGCGGAGGAAATATCGGTACGGACAAGCTAAAAAGTCGCGAAATTCCGTTACTTTCATTTTGCTCGGCGCCGGGCCGGTCGTTCGGAGAATCGGAACGCTAAACCCGACCGGGCGCGGCGGTTCGGACGGCGACGGCGACGGCGGGCCGACGGCGAGACGCGTCGCGGCGTTCGCGACCGACGTCGTTTGAATCGGCGTTTCGACGCTTTCGGCGTCCGCGTTCGCGGTTGCGTTCGCGCCGGCGTTTTCAACGTCGTTTCCGGCGTCGGCGACCAACGGCGCTTTCGGGAACGGTCGCCCGAGTTGGCGCGCTTCGAGTTCGGCGAGATCGTTCGAACCGCCGCCCGCGAAGAAACGGCAAATGCGCGGCGGGACGTTTTCCGGCGCCGTCGCGAACGCGAACCGACTCGGCGTTTTCGGGTCGTTTTGGAGCGAGCGTCGCCCGAAAACGACGAAGAAATTCCGCTTCGACGCGGCGAGCGCCGACGTCAAACAAGCGTCGCGAGCGAACCGGCGGCGCGCGTCTTCGAGCCCGAGTTCGCGGCGCGTTTCGTTCGGGAGGAAGAGGTCGCTCGACTTCGACGACGGAACGATTCCTTCGTTGAACCCGGTCAAAATAAGGTTCGGCGCGTCGTCGAACGCCAAGTCGAGCCAACCTTGCAACTCGACGACGTCGGCGCCGGGGAAGGGCGGAATCGTCGTTTTCGCGAGTTCCTTCAAAATCGTTCGAATCGCGTCGGCGCCGGTCGCGTCGGCGGTCAACTCTTGCGGAATCGCTTCGAACTTGTCGAATTCTTGGTTGAGCGCGGCGAAAAACGCGTCGACTTGCGCGGTCGCTTCGGTCGTTCGGGCGCCCGGCTCCGGTTCCGGGTAAATTTTGCAAAGGAAGTTCGAGAGAATCGGCGCCCAATCGGCGATCGGAAGGCGGCGTTGGTTCGTTTTCCAACGGAAACTTTCGGCGAAATCGTCTTTCGCGAACGCGAGCGGGCCGGAGAACACGTCGTCCGCTTCGTCGACGTTAAAGTCGGCGGCGTCGAGTTTTAGCGCGTCGAGTTTGTCCGTTTGCGCGTCGACGGAAGAGCGCTTGAACGTCGGTTCGACGTCGGCGAGCTTTTCGCGTTGGAGCGGCGGCGCTTGGGAATCGCAAAACGGTTCGAGCGCGCGTTCGATAAGAAGCGCGACCTTGCGCAAGAGGCGAAATTCGGCGTTTTGGCGCGGCGCGTCTTCGTTCTTGTATTCGAACCAACGCCCGTCGACGCGAGTCGGAAGGAAGGTCGCGCGGTACCGGTCGAACTCGGAGAGCCAATCGCCGGGAACGAACGGGGTTTCGGGCGCGTCGGCGGAGTCGGCGGAAACGGGCGTTTCGGCGACGGCATTAATATTAAGGGGAACGTCGGCGAGTTCCGCGTCGTCGTCGAACGGGGCGTCGTCGCCGAAATCGGGGGGGAGTTCGTCGTCGAACCAAACGCCGTCCTCCGCTTCGTCGAGCGCGGAACCGGGCGCGACCGTCGGGGCGTTTTCCGCCGGCTCCTCCGCTTCCGGAGCGTCCGAGCGACCGTCGTCGAGCGAAACGAACCGCCAGTTGCGAATTAAATACTCCTCGACGTCGGAGCGGCGCGCCAACTCTTCGAGCGCCGAAAAAGAACGCGTTTCGAGGTAGTCGGCGACGTTGCGCAACAGCTGAAAAACGCGATTCTGCGTCGCCGGCGAACCTTGCGCGCGAATCGTTTCGTACCCGACGTCGCGGAGGGAGCGTTCGAGGAACGGAACGACTTCCGCGTCCGGAACGCCGATCGTCAGCGAGTCGGGGGGAATCGGCTCGTACCGCCAATCGGGGACGGCGTTCGCGTCGCCGTTGTCGCCGTCGGAGGCGTTTTCGACCGGAACTTTCGAGAGTTCGCGAACGAGGAGCGCGGCGGCTTGCGCTTGCTCGACCGGGCCGTCGACTTGGAAGAAACGGCGGTCGGGAATCGGAATTTCGGCGGTCTCCCAGGCGTCCGGGATAACGACTCCGAACTCGTCGAAGCGGTCTTGGAGCGCTTCCGGCGCGAAAACAAAGAACGAAATTTTGTCCCCCAACGCTTCAAAAATCGCCTTTTGTTGGCGGTTCAAGTCGACCGCGCCGACGACGATATAACGCTTCGACGCGCCGTTTTCGAACCCGCCGCCGACCGAAACGCCGATTTCGCCGCTTCGAAGCGCCGCCGTTCGCGCGAGGTTGAGGTCGGTTAAGTCGAAGCGCGTTAGCTCTTGACGGTAAAGCGCGGCAAGACGCCCGAGCGATTCCCAACGCTCCGTTTCCTCCGTCAATCCGCGTCGTCGCGTCGACGCGGCGACCGCCGAAAAGTCGCGGTTCTCCGACGCCAACTCGTCCGCGAGATCGACGAAGATTTGCGCCAATTCGAGCTGCGCCGCCCAATTCGACTCCGCGGGAAGCGCTCGAATTAACGCGCGGACTTTTTCCGGCTCGGCATCCGAAAATTCGCGCAGCGCCCGACGCATACAGAGAAGACGCGTCGGACGAGCGGCGAGTCGTTTGCGTTGCGAATAAAGGAATTCCGGCGCGGCTCCGACCGTCAAGTACGTCGGCGGCGTCCAATCGGGCGCGATCGAACCGGCTTGAATCGCTCGCTCGACTTCCAACTGCAAATACGCTTCCAACGTGCGCGTCGCGCGGCGGCCCGGCAAAACGAAAACAAGGTCGCCGAGGTCGAACGACGGCGGCGACGCGGGTTCGGAAGCCGAATTAAACGAATCGGACGAACGCCGCGTCCGCAAACGCGCCGTCTCTTGCGAAACGACGAATGAAGCGACTTGCGGCAAAAACGGGCGCGACCAATCGAAAAAGACGCGTTGCATCGACGAAAAACTCCAAAGGCGTTCCCAACGAGCAACCGACGCGAAAGGAACGAAAAAAAACGTCGGAAAACGCTAATCGAGTCGATATTTGATTAGCGCTTAAGAAACGACGAAAAATTGTTCGTTAACGGAACAAAAACGCGAAGTAAGCGCAAAAAAGGAGCGCGCCAATTCCCATCGCGACCAACGTCCAATAGAGTTGCGGCGTCGCCGGTTGATCGAGGAAATCGTCGGCTTCCTCCGCTTTTTTGCGAGCGAGGAACGCGAGAACGTCGGCGGGCGTTTCCGTATTTTCCGCCGGTTCTTCGCCGTCCGGGAACTCGAAATCGCACCATTCGCAACGCTTCGGGAATTTCGGAACGAACGCCTCCGAACAGACGTAACAAACGGCGACGAGCCCTTTTTCAAAGAGATTTTCCGGTTCTTGCGTCTTCGCCGCCGCGTCGCCGCAACCTCCTCCGCTTTCGCAAACGCAAGAGCCGCCGCAATCTTCGCCGCTTCCGCAAACGCTTCGCTCCGCCGGTTCCGATTCGACGGCGCGTTTCGAACGTCCGACGTCGGCCCAAGCGCGGTTTTGCCGCCGCGACGCGGAAGAACGCCGTCCGCAACCGCAAGAACAACCGAAGTTTTCCTCTTCGTCGAAAAGTTCGGCGTCGCGCGCTTTTTCCTCGTCGGAGCGGAAGTCCCAAAAGTTGGCGTCGCCGAGCGGAAAGAGCGTCCCGGACGTTTTGCAAACCGGACAGCGTGTAACGCGCCGGCGACCGCAGTCCGGACAGCGCGGCCAAACGGCGAGCGCTTCGCGAAACGCTTCGTCGTTTTCAAAATTGTCGCGGTATTCGAGCGCCGTTTTTAAAAAGTCGTCGTCGATCGGCGGTTCGAACGGGTTTTCTTCCAATTCGGATTTGAGAGCCATCGGGGGAAAATCCTCGCAAAATTTAAGGGAAAAACGGACGCCGTCGGCGCGAACCGGGCGCTCGAGATTATAATCTTTTTTCGACGGCGGCGCAAGCGCCCGAAATCGATTCGCGGGCGTCGGACGCTCCGCGACAAAAAAAGACCGCGTCGACGCAAAACGACGCGGTCTTCAACGTTGAACGGACGACCAAAGAGAAAACGTCAAACGACGCGACGTTTCGACGGCGGAGGCAAAAGGGACGCGCCGTTTTCGTCGACGACGCGGAGCTGAATCGCTTCCGATTCGTCGAACGCGTCGTTTTTCTTGGAATTTTCGGCTTTTTCGGCGGCGTCGGCTTCGCGAGCGGCTCCGCGCGCTTCGCCGACGGTCGGGAGAACGGCGCGTTCGGCGGTGATTCCGCGAGTCGTCGTCGCGAGGAAGCGCGCCATTTCGAGCCCGACGCCTTCGGTGTGTTCGCGTTCGATCTTTTCGACGATTTCGCGCCAGTTCAAACCGCTCTTATAAATGACGCGGTAAATCGCCTTCAACTTGCGAACGTCGGCGGTCGAGAAACCGGCGCGGCGCAAACCGACCGAGTTCAAACCGACGACTTGGCTCGAAAGACCGTCGACCGTAACGAACGGAGGAACGTCGCGAACCAAGTGCGCTTGCCCGCCGACCATCGCGAAGGCGCCGATGCGAACGAACTGGTGCGCGCCCGCCGCTCCGGAAACAAAGGCGCGGCGCCCGACCGAAACGTGCCCGGCGAGCATAACGTTGTTCGCCATAATCACTTCGTCGGCGACGCGGCAGTCGTGCGCGATATGCGTGTTCGCCATCAACATGCAGTCGTTCCCGACGACGGTCGAGTCTTCGACGCGCATCGAGCGGTGGATCGTAACGTTTTCGCGGATGACGCAACCGTCGCCGATAATGACGCCGCCGCAATCTTCTTCGCTCAAACCGACGCACTGCGGAAGACCGCCGATCGTCGCGCCCTCGAAAATATGATTGTTTTTGCCGATAACGACGCCTTTTTTGATCGAAACGCGCGCTTCGAGAACGCAGCCGTCGCCGATCGTCGCGCCGTCTTCGACGACGCAAAACGGGCCGATTTGAACGTCTCGGCCGATTTTCGCGTTCGGGCCGACAAACGCTAACGGATGAATTTGCACTTCCTTTTGCCTTTGTATTTTCGAGGAGATTGGGAGGAGCGCGGCGGTCGACGATTCTTAACGACAAGTTGCGGAATCGACCGAAGGCGGCGGCGCGCCGTTCGTCTCTCGCGCGTCGAACGACGACGCGGGGCGACGCGTTCTTTACGTCGTCGACCTTATCATAACGAATCGTTTTAAACTTGAAAACCCCGATTTCCTGAAAAACCGCGATTTTTTAAACTTTTTGCCGTCGCAAAGAAAATTATCGCGGAAATCGAGGAAAATAAGAAGACGAGGCGGAGAATAACGGTCGACGGATTTGCCTAATAAAGGAAAAAGAGGAAAGCGGGGCGAGATTGGCGGACGGTCGGCTCGCTTGCGGAAGAAAAGACGGAAAAAGAAAGAGGAAAAAAGAGAAGGCGCCGTCATAATCGATACAATAAGCGAAACCGCCTCGAAAAAATAAGAAGGTCGCGCGTTTGGCTCGCTTTTTCTCGATTTAACGTCGAACAACGGACGACATTTCGAAAGACGTTGTTTTTTCGAAGAACGTCGGACGTCGCGCTCGGAACGATTCGCGAGCGGCGCGTCGGCACGGTGGAAACGCGAGCGTTTATCGTTTTGAGATTAGTGAAATGAAAAAAGAATGGTTGTTGGCGTTGGTTTGTTTGTTGGGGAGCGTCGCCGGATACGTCGCGCCGCGTTCCGAGGCCGCCGACGCCGAAGCGGTCGCGTCGACGCGCGTCGAATCGTTGATCCTTGAAATTAAAAAACTGTGCGACGTCGCGAAGAAAGAATATTCTCCTAAATACGATCGAACCGTCGCCGAAGCGAGAAGCGCGGCGCGCGAGAAACTCGTCGCGCTCGAAGAATATGCGAAACAACGCCCGCAAGACCGCCAAACGGCTCTTTTTGTCGCCGAGTTGCGTCGTCGCGGATTGATCGACGAAACCGTTTCGCCGCAGATTTTCCGAGAGGGCGTCGAGTGGGCCGGGCGCCGCGTCGCGACGTGCGCGCTTCCTAAAGAAGTCGCGCCTCTTGAAGTCGACGTCGCTTTGCAAAATTACGTCGAAGCGAACGCGCGGACGCTTGAGTCGCTCTCGAAAGAGGACGCCGAACTCTTCGAGGAAGAGCGCGTTTACTTTGGCGAAATTTGCGACTATTTCGCCGATTATTTGCAAACGTATTTGCGCGAAAACGATTTGGAAGCGCTCGACGCGGTAACGTTCGCGCTCGCCGAATTGGATTATTATCAACCGGAATCTCCGGTCGTCGCGGAAATCGTGTCGAAAACGCGGTCTTACTTTAAGGAGCCGAATTTCTATTTGGAAATCGACGAACCGACGCTCTCTTCTTTCGCCGGTCGTCCGATCGACGAAGAATTTGTCGTTTGCGAGAATATTCGCGGAACGCAAGCGAAGGGCGTCGGACGTTTAACCGGAGATATGACCGTTAAACTGCGCGAAAACGCCGATAAAGCGGAGCTGTGTCTCGCGCTTTCCGCTTCGGTCGCGACGCGCACGATCGGCGCTTCTCGCGGCGTGCGCGTCGACGCCGATAATTTCGGGCGAGTTTGCGCGGAAAAGAAGGTCTTTTGGGGCGAACGCGGCTTGGAAACGTCGCCGAGCGTCGCTCGCGGAACGATGAAAACTCGCGTCAACGGTTTTGAATCGAAGCTTCCGACGCCGTTGGGCGGAATCGTGGTGCAGAATAAAATCGCGAAAGAAACGCCGAAAGCGGAGCGGGAATCGGCGGCGCGTATGAGCGCTCGCGTCGCGGCGGAACTCGACGAAGAGGCGAATCGGCAGATCGTCGAATTTAACAAACGTTGGTCGCGCACCCGCAGCGCCGCGTCGCCGGAGAAGCGTTCCGTTCGAGGCGTCGCGTCGCGCACCGATAGCGAGCGGCTCTATTTCTCCTGTTTGGTGGGGCGCGAAAGTCAACTGACTTCGCCGAACGACGCGCTCGCCGCTTGGCTTCGCGTCGTCGACCAACGCAAGCGCGAGGAAGAGACGGCGGTCGGCGTCGACGAAGCGCCCCGTTCGGCGAGCGTTTCAAAGCGGTATTCGGGTTCGGTCGAGCGCGAACGTCTCGCGGAAAACGTTCGCGGTTCCGTTTCGTTGCGAGCGCATCAGAGCGCGCCGAACAACGTCGCTTTCGTCGCTCTCGCCGGCTTGGCGTTCAACGGCGGCGATATGGGCGAGGCTTTGCTCGCGCGTTTTCCGGGCGTCGATCCCGTCGACGCGAACGAATTTTTAGGACGTTATCGAGCGAATAAAAGCGCCGAAACGGAAACGTCGCGCGGCGCGGCCGACGACAAACTCGTCTATCAGTTTGCGCAAGATCGGCCTTTCTCCGTAAGATTTGTCGACGACAAAATCGTTACCCGACTTCGTTTCGATTCTTTTGAGCGCGACGGACGAGCGTGGCGCGGTTTGGAAATTCGCTTTGTTTATCGTATCGAGCAAGACGGCGGACGTTTCTCTTTTCGTCGCGAGTCGATCGACGCGATTCCGCTCGGTCTTGACGAATCCGCTCCGATTCCGGCGCGTTTCCAAGCGTTTCGCAGCGTCGTGTTGAATTTGCTCGACGGCGTCGTTCTCGACGAATACGTCGTCGACGAGTTGCCGATCGTCGATTGGGGAACGAATAAAACGTTAGGGTATTTGAAGCCGATTTCAATGCGCGCGCAAGACGGTTGGTTTGAAACGGAATTTTCGTTTCGGGAAGTAAAATAGTTTCGATTAAAAGAAACCGAGACGATTTTAGAAAAGCGAACGGACGCCGCTCAAAGGATTACGGCGTCCGTTCGCTTTTTTTCTTGTCGATTTCGGAGTAAAAACGGACGGGCGCGACCCAAAAATGAAGCCCGCTTATTTTGCCTGTTTTAACTAGTTTTTTTATTTTCTCCGCGTTGCGTTATCGTTCTTTTTTTGACAATCCAATTAAGCCTTTTGAAGACGATAATTGGAATTCTATATTCGGCAAAAGCGGAGGAAAAGTTGTGAAAATTTTTGAAAAAAGCCTCTTTTTGGTTGTAAAATTTGGCAATTTCGGGTAAACTAGTGTAGAGTCCGGAATATCCGTTTTTATTTTGGGAACTGTAAAGAGACGCGGGTTAGGTAAACTGGTAAGAAAAATCGGCGCAAAACGAAGAAGACGTTTGCGCGTCGGCGCCCGATTTGCCCAACGTCGACCGTTTTCCGCGTCGATAAAAGTTAAGAAACTCGTTTAGCGAGAATCCCAAATAATAAGCGACATTCGCGTTTTTCCGTTTGAGCGTCTTTCCGAACCGCGGTTGGATTCCCCTTGAGTCGTCCGACGACGAGGGGCCTTTCCGAGCGGCGACGAGCGAGACGGCTGGTTCCGCCGATTTAGCGGCCCGCCTCTTGACGCGTCAGGAGGCGGTTCGCGCGAAAGGCTTCGCGACGTCGGATGCGGACGCGACGGAAAATTAAGGAAGACGTTCGGAAGTTTTGCGCTTGTCCGTCCGTGAAACGACCGAAAGGCGTCCCTGCGCGACGCGTAAACGTTATATACATTGTCCAGGAGAAGAAGATGCGTTTATTCAATCGATTGAGCGACGAATCGCGGTCGAACGGCAACCAAGAAAAGAAAGTCTTTCGCGGCCGCAAAAGCGACGAGGGGAAACGCCGCGAAGGCGTCGCGGGGTCGCTGAGTCCTCGCAAACTTGGGATGGAAAACTTGGAAGAGCGTCAGCTCTTGTCGGTCAATCCGATCGGGAACGCCGAATACGACGATATTCGCGCCGCGTACGCCGACCTTGAACTCCCGAGTTCGTTGACGCAAATCAACGTGATCGAGTTGACCGAGCTGAACGCCGCCGCGTTGCAAAACGCCGTCGACCAAGCCGCGCGCACGACCGCCGACGACTTGATTCTTCTCCGCACGACCGCCGACGATTACGTCGTCGACCTCGAATCGACCGCGATCAACGTTAATATCGACTCCGAAAAATACGGTTCGCTGACGATTCTCGGAACCGGCGAACAAGCGTTGACGATCGAAACGGTCGATACGAACGCTTTCACCGTCTTGAACGGCGACGTCAAACTCGGCGGCGCGGTCCTCTACAACTACTCGACGAACTACGCCGGTCAAGCGATCGTCGAATCGCCGGACGCGAACGTTAAACTCTCGTCGTCCCTCGTTATGGTCGACCAAGCGACGACGACCGACGAAAACGGCGTCGCGAAAACGACGTACCTCGTCGACGCCGCGATGACCGAAGAACAAGCGGCGGAATACGGCGTCTCGAATATTACCCCCGTTAGCGAAATGCGCGTTGAAACGGTCGCCGGCGACTACAACCAAGTTCGCAACCAAATTCACGCGACGCTCCGCGAACAATATCATTATTTCGGCTACAATCCGGCCGTTTACCGCGCCGTTAGCGCCAATCAAATTTACGACGCGTCCTCGAACGGCGCCGCCGGTTGGGTCGGCACGGTCGCGAATATGATGGCGTACACCGGCTGGGCGCAAGAAGCCGGGTTTTCGACGGCGATGCGCCAAGCCGACGGAACGACGCGTTACTTTGAATCGGTCGAAGACGCGGTCGCCGAATACCTGCGTTCGAATTTCATCGACACGGGAGCCGGAACGGCGCGCGACAACACGATCACCTGCGGTAAAATCCTCGACTACCTCTTCGCCGGGAACGACGAAGACTGTATGGGATCGAATCTGTCGCACCTGACGAACAGCGTCGAGGGCGGCGGTCTCTTTATGGATATCGACTTCGCGAAGGTCGGCGGTTACGTGCCGACGAGCGACGCGATGATCGACGATATGCTCCGCGCTCTTCGCGACGGAAACGCCGTTACGTTGGAAATTATTACGACCAACAACCAAGGCTATCGGAGCCGCGAGTACGTTTCCGTTTGGGGGTACTACTACAATCCGAACTCGATCGTGCGTTACGGCAATACGACGAACAACTCCGCGGACTACCTCGGCCTGATCTGCTCGAATCCGACGAAAACGACCGTTCAATACGAAGTTACGGACAACCATTACGATCACCCGAACTATACGGATCCGATCACGAACACGATGACGCATTACCGCGACGTCGACGACGACGGTTCCAAAACCTACAACACTTATTTGCTCGAACGCGCCGGTTCGTCGTGGCGTTTCGCGATTTCGCCGTACACTTACCTTAACAATCAAGGCGCCGTTCAAGGCGCGCGCACGTTGCCGGAGGGCTTCTCGTACTACGGCGGTTATCAAAACGGCCAAAATACGACGTATACCTCGGAACTCGTCGGGTTTTCTTGGTTGCAACAATACGACGCGAAAATGCACGAGTCGACGATTACCGAAGAAGGGACGTTCTCGCTCGAAAGCATGCCGGGCAACACCGAAAACGTTATTTACCTTTACTTCGGCGGCGTCGGCGAAACCGGTTGGGACGGTCTCGCGCACCCGGCGCTCGACCTCGACGGTTCGGCCGGTTACGGCGTTTCCGAACTGAAATTCATCCAAGAAGTTTGGGCTCGCGTCGCGGAAGACTACGCGCCGTTCAACGTCAACGTTACGACCGACCCGAACGTTTGGGCGAACGCGACGAACGGCGTCCGCTGCGTTATCGGCGGTTACAGCCCGTCGGCGGGCGGCCTCTCTTACGTCGGTTGCTTCGGGACGAGCAAGCAAGACAACTACGTCTACCCGCTTTCGCTTGGGCTCTCGGCGAAAAACGTCGCGGAAGCCGCCGCGCACGAAATCGGCCACGCGATGGGGCTGAGCCACGACGGTTACGAACACAACGAATATTACGGCGGGAACGGAACGTGGGCCCCGATCATGGGGACCGGATACGGCGCGACGATCACCCATTGGAGCGACGGTTCCTACGTCAACGCCACGAACCGCGAAGACGACGTCGCCATTATCGCCTCGAAGGTCGGTTATCGTAACGACGATTTCGGCGACACGATCGATATGGCGGGGAAACTCGACGATCACTACGTCCCGATCGACATTAATACCTACGACCCGACCGCCGGGACGTATGTGGTGAGCGGCGTTATCGAAAACCGCGACGACTACGATATGTTCTCGTTCGTTTCGCACGGCGGAACTTACGTCGTCGACGTTTCCGGCGCCGGGGCCGACCATCGTTTCATCGACCGCGACTTCAGTTGGGATTACATCCGCCACGCCGACGTCGAAAACGCCGTCTTCGCCGGTAAATATTACGCTTCGACTTACGACTACGCGAACTTGAACGTCAAGGTCGAACTTCTCGACGAGAACGGCGAAATCGTTCTCCTCGATATGGACGGCAAGATTCAAAAGCTCGGCTACGGCGAATCGATCGTTCTGTCGGACGACTACTATTACTACGTGATCGACCAATTCGGCAAAAAGGTCTACAACGCCGACGGTTCGCTCAAAGAAGGGTACCAAGCGGTCGACGATTCCACGTTCACGACCTTCTCGCACTTCGTTACGCCGGAACTCGAAGCGGGCAAGACGTATTACATTAGCGTTACCGGCGTCGGGCAAGGGAACGACGCGACGAACGGTTTCTCCGACTACGGTTCCTTGGGCGCTTACACCCTGTCGATGCACGAAAGTTACGAAAACTTCTACGTCGACGCCGAAAAAATGGACGTCGAGTCGCTCGAATACTCGACCGGCGTCGACAACGTGTTGAACTGGCAAGAAGCGTTCGTTTACAGCGGTCGTCGCCTTGAAGACGGTTCGCGCCACTTGGGGAACACGCTGACCTTCGACGCGTCCCTCTCCGGCCAAACGCTCGACCTGCGCGAAACGCTCCGCTTCACCTTCTCGCGTCCGCTCGTCGACCAACCGTTTAGCGAAAAACGCTTCGTTCTCGACGCGACCGCCGCTTGGGACGCCGAAAACGACCGTCCGGGCATTACGATCGACGCGAACGAAAAATTCCGCGTTTTGTACGTCGACAACACGACCGTCGAACTTTACGGTTTCACCTTTACCGGCGGCGTCGCGGAAACGACGAACGTTATTTACCTCTACTTCGGCGGGATCGACGGCCCCGGCTGGAGCGGCGAAGCGCACCCGGCGTACGACCTCGACGGCGACCCGACGTCCTTCAACGAAGCCGAACTCGAAGCGATCAACGAAATTTACCTCCGCGTCGCCGAAGACTACGCGCCGTTCAACGTTACCGTTACGACCGACCAAGACGTCTTCAACGCCGCCACGAACGCGATTCGCGTCGTCGTCGGCGGAACCGGAAACGATCGCGGCGGCGTCGCCTACTTGAACTCGTTCGGCACGCAAAAACAAGACTGCTACGTCTTCCCGAACTCCCTCGGTTCGCCGAAGTCGATCGCCGAAGCGATTTCGCACGAAGTCGGGCACACCCTCAACCTCTCGCACGACGGCAAAGGCGGCGACGAATATTACGGCGGGACGAACGGTTGGGCGCCGATTATGGGCTCCGGCTACTACCAAGCGCTGACGCAATTCAGCAAGGGCGAATACCAAGGCGCGACGCAAACGCAAGACGACCTCGCGTACATCGCCGCTCGCCTCGGTTACAAAGCCGACGATTACTCCGACAAACGCGCCAACGCCGCCGCGCTTCGCGAATCGTACATTCGTCCCGGCAACTTCGTCGCGGACGGCTTGATCGAACGCACCGGCGACGTCGATATGTTCTCGTTCGTCGCGACCGATTCGACGTACGTGATCGACGTCGTCGGTTCCGGCGCCGACTACGACCGCGCCAACGCCGCCGGTTACGCCGCGAGCCTCGGTTACACGAACCTCGACCTGCGCGTCGAACTTTACGACGACGCCGGAAAACTCCTTTATACCTGCGACCCGACCGACTCGCTCTTCGCGCACTTTGAAGCGACCGGCCTGATCGCGGGCGATTCCTACTTCGTTCGCGTTACCACGACCGGACGCGGCAATCCGGCGACCGACGGTTACTCGAACTACGGCGCGATCGGTCAATATTACGTTACGGTTTCCGCCGGAACGCTCGCCGATTTCGTCGGCGAAGAACGCTATACGTCCGTCGCGTTGCGCAACGCCGTCAACGAAGGCGCGCTCAACGCCACGAAGGAAAAAGCCGAAACCTACGGTAAAAACGGCCAAACGAACAACGGCGGCGGTATCTACAACAACTACGGTTGGCTCACGATCGGCGACAGCGTGATCGCCGGGAACCGCGCCTTGAAAGCGGGCGGCGGTATTTACAACTCCGGCGGCGAATACGAAGACGGCGCGCAACACGACGGTTGGCTCTACTTGGTCAACACGTCGATCGTCGGGAATATCGTTACGGAAGAAAACTCCGTCGGCGGCGGTCTCTACAACGAGTCCGGCGGCGTCGCGACGTTGGTGAACGTTACGGTCGCCGGGAATACGGCGGACTACTCCGGCGGCGGTATCCAAAACGCCGGTCGCGTCAACCTTTACAACACGATCGTCGCGGAAAACGAAGCGTCCTACGGCGCCGACGTTTACACGCAGTCGACCAAATCGACGCGCGCCGAAAACTCGATTATCGGCGACGAATCCCGCAACTCGAACTACACCGCGTACAAAAACGGGACGAACTCGACGAACGTCGGCGGAACCTCCCTTATCGGAACGTCGCGCGGCAGCAGCGTCTCTTCGCCGGTGACGACTTACGATCCGAAGTTCGTCAGTTATCGCGGTTACGACGCCGCCGATTGGTCGAGCGAACTTTGGAAGTCTTGGAACCTGCGTCTCCAAGGCGACTCGCCCGCCGTCGACCGCGGAAATTCCGCGAATTTGACGAACGACCTCGACTTCGGAAACGGCGTTTCGAGCGGTTATAACCGTTGGGGCCAAAATCGTTACTTCTTCACCGAAGATTACCAAACCGACCTCGCCGGGCAACCGCGCTTCGAAGGCGCTTCCGTCGACTCGGGCGCTTACGAAGTTCTCGGTAAAGCCGACTTGAAGGAATTCGTCCCGAGCGCCGCCGGTTCCGGCGTCGTCAACGACTGGGAAAGCTCCATCGTGATTTCGCGCGCCGAAGACGACCAAACCGGTTCCATCGCGCCGTTCCTCGTCGACGAAAACCTCTTCCTGAACCTGTCGTTTATCAACCAAGGAGCCGCGATCAAAGACGGTTTTGAAACGACCGTCTATATGTGGAAGTACGACCCGAAAACTTCGACGAAACAACAAATGTTCGCCGACTCGAAGATCGGGAATAACGAACTCGCGCTCCTGAACGTCAAAGTCGACTTCGCCGACGGCGTTTCGATGCCGGGCGGCGACGGTTCCTCGGTCGCGACGATTACGATCACGAACCTCGCGACCGGCGACGTCCAAACGGTCGAATACGACGGCGCGAACAGCTTTATCGCGTTGACGAACGTCGCGCTCGGTTCGATCGAAGACATTATTAACGGTTTCGTCGCCAACGGCGCGCTCGAAGCGCAAAACGAAGAGGGATACTACGTCTTCGGGTACCAACTCGACTCCGGCGCCGCGCTCGACGAGTACTCCGAAACGAACAACTTCTACCTGACGTCGTCCTATTTCGACGTCGTCGAGTCGCCGGTTTCGGTTAACAACTCGATCGTCGTTACGACGACCGAAGACGTCGTCGACGCTTACGACGGCGAGATTTCGTTGCGCGAAGCGGTCGAAATTTACGCGGGCAGCTTCTACTACCGCGAAGTCGCTCTTCCCGAGGGCGCGACCTTCGAATCGGGCGGCGTTACTTACACCGTTAAGGGCGGCAAATTCTACGTCGACAATACGACCGACTACCGCGTTTATCCGGGCGAATCGTTCTCGTTTGCCGAAGCGGTCGCCGAAACGATCGTTTGGGACGCCGAGCAAAGCGCTTACGTCGACGCCGAAGGGAACGTCGTCGCGCTGACCAACGGCGACAAGGCGACCTTTACGGTCGGCGGCGTCGAATACGTCGACGCGCAATGGGACGAAGCCGCGGGCGTTTGGGCCGGCGCCGACTTCTCTTTCGCCGCCGCCGACGTCGCCGAAGCGACGTTGAATCGCGAAGCGGTCGTTACGGTCGTTTACGCCGAAGACGTCTACTTCGACGCGGATAACAAAGCGATCGCCGTTTCGAACGGAACGAAGGGCGAAATCAACGGCGTCGCGGTCGAAATGATCGACGGCGTTTGGACGAGCGTCGCGCAAACGAGCTACAACCGCGACCAAGTCCAAGCGATGGGGAACTTCTTCCTCGCCGACGGAACCGAAGTCGCCGTCGTCAACGGCGTTTTCCGCCGCGTCGCGACGAACGACGTCGCCGTCGTTTTGGACGGCTCGACCGTTACGCTCGCCAACGGCGAAAGCGCGGTTTACGACGCGGCCAAGGGCGTCTTCGTCGTTACGACGACCGTCGAATACCCGATGACCGAAGGCGCGAAAGTCGTCGTCGACGGCGTCGAACTGACGTTCGTCGAACGCGCTTACGTCGACTCCGGCGACTACCGCTACTACCTGACCGACGGCGTCGTCGTTACCCTTTCCAACGGTTACGAAGTCGAGTACAACGCTCGCCGCGACGCGTTCGTCTTCAAGAGCGAAAACGTCGCCGGCAAGATCGACGCCGGGGCGACGATCCTTTGGGAAGGCGAAACCTACTCCTATAAAGCGGGCGTCGCGATCGTTCAAAAGGTTTCCCGCGAAACGAACGCCGTCGTTTTCGACGCGGCGCTCGACGGGCAAACGTTCGTCTTGACGCAAGGCGAATTGACCTTGACGACCTCCTTCACGCTCGACTGCGTCGATCCGGACGGAAATCTTCTCGACCTGACGATTCAAGGCGTCAATTCGCGCCTCTTCACCGTCGAAACCGGCGCGTCGGTCGAAATCAAGAACTTCAAGTTGGCGAACTCGACGTCTTCGCAAGACGGCGGCGTCGTTTACAACACGGGAACGTTGACGGTCGATTCGGTCGCCTTCTCCGGCAACGAATCGAACGGCGGCGTCGGCGGCTCGATTTACAACGCTTCCGGCGCGACGTTGAGCGTTTTGAATTCGACCTTCTCCGGCGACTCGGCTCGCGACGGCGCGTCGATTTACAACGCCGGTTCCGCGACGATTCAAGATTCGACGTTCGACGCGACCGGAGCGTTCGGAAACGGCGTCCTTTACAACGTCGGAACGCTTGTCGTCGACAATACGCAATTCAACGGCGGCTCGACCGCGTCGATGGGCGGCGCCCTTTACAACGTCGGAACCGCCGATATTTCGAACTCGACCTTCGAAGGAACGGCGGCCTTGAGCGGCGGCGCGATTTATAACGCCGCGAACGGAACGCTCCGCGTCGCGGATTCCGATTTCGTTAGCGTCGTCGCTTCGTTCGCGGGCGGCGCGATTTACAACGTTGGGAACGCGACGGTCGTCGGCGGTTCGTTCGTCGACGCTTCCGCGAACTCGGCGGGCGGCGCTATTTACAACGAAAACGTCGCGACGGTCGCCGGAACGCGTTTTGTCGGAAACTCCGCTTCGGAAGGCGGCGCGATCTACTCGACCGGCGGTTTGAAACTGACCGGCGTCGAAATCGTCGCTTCGGAAGCGCAAAAAGGCGGCGCGATTTACTCGACCGGAACCCTTTCCGTTTCGAACTCTTTGATCGCGAAGAACGTCGCGACCGGTCTCGGCGGCGCGATTTACAACGCCGGAACCGCGACGCTGACGAACGCGACGATCGCCGACAACGAAGCCGCCGACGGCGCCGGGCTCTACAACGCCGGAACCGCGACGGTCGACAATACGATCCTCGCCGGAAACAAAGCGACCGACGCCGCCGCGAAAGGCTTCGACCTTTACACGGTCGAAGGCGCGACGACGACGCTCCGCTCCTCGCTCCTCGGCAACGTCGCTCAATACGGCGACAAAGCGTTCGACCTCGACGCGGCTTATCGTTCGTTCCTCGGCGTCGACCCGCAATTCGTCGACGCGGCGAACGGCGATTACACGCTGTCCGCGACTTCTCCGGCGATTAACAACGGTTCGAACGCGCTCGACGGCGGCGCGCTCGTCGACTTCGCCGGAAACGACCGTCGCGTCGGTTTGACGGTCGGCGGCGTCGTTATGTCGGTCGATATGGGCGCCTTCGAGTACGCCGCGATTATCGCGCCGGATCTCGATCTCGTCGATTCGTCGGTCGATTATTGGCAAACGGAAAAACTCGAAAACGGCGCGTCGGTCGAACTCGACTACTTCGTCGCCGGACAAGATGTTTGCGTCGACTTTAACGTTCAAAATATCGGCGACGCGGCGGTTTACACGAACTTCGGTTACGCGATAACGCTCGTCGGAACGAACGACAAGGGCGAAGTCGTCTACAACGCGACGCAAGATATTCGTTACTACGCGAGTTCCTTCGATCGTTTCGATTGGCTGAACGAAAACGACTGGATCGCCGCGAACGGTTCCGCGTCGTTGGCCGCCAACTTGGGCGCGCTTCCGGCCGGTCGTTACTCGATCACGTTGACGCTCGACGTCGACGGCGTCGGCAAAGTCGTCGAATACGGCGAAGAAGACGGTTTCTCGGGCGAAAACAACAACGTTTATACCGGAACGTTCAACGTCTTCGAAGCCCCGAGTTCCGTCGTTACGACGGAACAAGACGTCGTCGACCCGACCGACGGTTTGACCTCGATTCGCGAAGCGATCGCGCACGCCGGCGCTTACGAATACGTCTCGATCTTTATGGTCGCCGACGGAACGCAATACGTCCTCGAAGACGGCCAAATCGTTACGGTTGAAAACGGCTCGTTGACGGTCAAAGTCGACGTCGTCGAGAAGAACGGCGTTTTGGTCGACTTGCAAGACGGCGACGAATTCCTCCTCAACGGTCGTCCGATTTACTACCGCGCGCAACTCAACGGCGGTTACTTCGCGTACTCGATGGAAGAAGGCGCCGAACGCGCCGACGTTTCGAGCGGCGAAGTTACCTTCCCGGACGGCGAGGCGGCGAACCTCCAACTTAATACGGATCAATACGTTTCCTTCGTCGACGGCACGAACCTGAACCCGAGCGAAGGCGACCGCTATTCGTATCGCACGTTGGTCTTCCCGAACGGCGAAAAGGTCGTCCTGACCGACGGCGCGTCGTTCGAATACGCGAACGTCAAATTTACCTACCTGCAAAACGACGAATACCCGGACGGCGCGTTCTCCTTTGAAAACGGTTCGATCGTCGCTTACGCCGACGGCGGTTCGCTCGAATTCGCGAACCTCTCGGTCGGAACGCTGCAAACTCGCAACGAAATTTATCGCGACCAACTGACCTTGGCCGACGGTTCGAAAATTCAAGTGATCGACGGCGTCGCGCGCTTGACGAAAGCGGTCGACCCGACCGTTTCCTTCGCCGAGTCGATGCAAGGCAAAACGATTACCGTCGACGCGACGACCGGCCCGATCGAAATTGCGAAGAACGTCGTTATCGACGGCGAAGACCGCGACGTTACCCTCGACGGCGCGAACTCGACCGGAATCTTCCTCGTCCAAGAAGGCGCGGTCGCGACGATTTCTCGCTTGACGGCGACTCGCGGCGCGGGCTCGGTCGGCGGCGCGCTCGTCAACCGCGGCGAACTGACCTTGAACGAAGTCGACTTCGCGAACAACAACGTTCGTTTAAGCGGAACCCCGACCGACGGCGAATTGACCTCCGGTCTCGGCGGCGCGATTTACAACGTCGGAACGTTGACCGTCGACGGCGGCGCGTTCGAGAACAACCTCGCTTCCGAATTCGGCGGCGCGATCTTCTCGAAGGGCGAACTCGTCGTCAAGAACGCTTCGTTCGTCGGCGGTTCGTCGTTCGCGGGCGGCGCGATCGCCGCGCAAGCCGGAACGCTCGCCGTCGAAAATTCGACCTTTACGAACAACGTCGCGGAAGTCGGCGGCGCGGTTTACACGCTCGTCGACGCGACCTTTGTCGCGGTTTCCTTCGTCGGCAACGAAGCGACGAACGGGAACGGCGGCGCGATTTACGCCGGTCCGAAATCGACGATTACCTTCGCGGCGGACGCGGCGAGCGAATCGACCTTGGCCGTTTCGTTCGAAGGAAACAAAGCGTCCGGTAACGGCGGCGCGCTTTACACCGAAAACGACTTGCTCGTCTCCGGCGATTTGATCCTGAAGAACAACGAAGCGACCGACGGCGCCGCGCTTTATATCGGCGGCGGTTTAACGGTCGACGGTTCGGCGACGATTACCGGTTCCAAGTCGGCGACGAGCGCGCTTATCGCGAAGATCGTCGAAATCAAGGGCGATTTGACCCTCGAAGCGAACGAATCGACCGGCGCCGCGATCGAATCGGCGGGCGCGGTCGCGGTCGGCGGTTCGGCGACGATTACCGGCAATAAGACCGGCGGCGCGATTTCGGCGCAAGGCGCGGTTTCGTTCGGCGGCGATTTGACCGCGAAGAACAACGTTGCGACCGACGGCGCGATGATCGCCGGAACGACCTTCAACGTCGGCGGCGCGGCGACCTTCGAAAACAACGAATCGACGACCGGCGCGGTTCTCGTCGGCGGCGCGGTTGAAATCGCGGGCGCTCTCAACGCGACGGGCAACAAAGCGACGGCGGGTTCGGTTATCTCCGGTTCGACGATCGTCGTCGGCGCGGACGCGACCCTTGCGAACAACGAATCGACGACCGGCGTCTTGACGGCGAACGAAGCCGTCGAATTCGGCGGAACGCTTACCGCGACGAGCAATAAAGCGGCGGACGGCGCGATTATCTCCGGTTCGACGGTCGACGTCGTCGGGAACGCGACGCTGACGAGCAACGAATCGACGACCGGCGCGATTTTGGCGCTTGGCGACGTTGAAATCGACGGCGCGTTGACCGCGGAAAATAACAAAGCGACCGCTTCCGGCGCCGTTGTCGCGGCGGGCGGTTCCTTGACGGTCGGCGGCGACGCGACCTTAACCGGCAACGAAGCCGGAGCTTCCGGCGGCGCGGTCGCGGCGAACGGCGCGGTCGCTATCGGCGGCGCGTTGACCGCTTCGAACAACAAGGCGGTCGGTTCCGCGGGCGCGATTCTTGCCGGCGTGGGCGTTACGGTCGGCGGCGACGCGACCTTGACCGGCAACGTCGTCGGCGGCGTCGGCGGCGCGATCGCGGCCCAAACCGTCGCTATCGACGGTTCCTTGACCGCGTCCGACAACTCGGCGGCGACCGGCGGCGCG
>JAFSFF010000130.1 GCA_017435375.1 Thermoguttaceae bacterium | reverse complement strand
GCCGACCCGGAAAAATTGGTCGTTTACGAAGAGAACGTTTTGGGCGAACGTTCGGCGTTCGTTCCGCGTCCGACGACGGAGAACCTGCAAAAGGCGGCGGACTATCTCGTTCCGGTTTCGGACGTTCGAATCGTCGCGGCGTCGGGAACGACCCTTCCGACGTTGAAAGTCGTTCCGCGTTGGGACTATCCGATCGACGGGATGCTGCAATATTTGCACAAGGTCAAGAACGGACTCGACGTTTATTACTTCGCGAACTCGTCGAACTCGTCGGCGTCGTTCGACGCGACGCTCCGCGGCGAATTTGAGACGCTCGAACGTTGGAACCCGACGACCGGCGAAACGACGCCGCTCGCCGCGTCGGAACTGAAATTCGACGAAGCGACCGGAACGACGACGTTGCGCGTCGACTTGAAGTCGATCGAGTGCATTTTCTTCGTCGGTAAAAAACGCTAAGGGCCGTTAACGGCAACGCTTAACGAGCGGCGCCGCGAACAACGCTTCGACGTTTCCGAAACGCGTTGAAACGTCGAAGCGTTGAAACGAGACGAGCGCCGCCGTCGGAACCTTCGCAAAGAAGCGTTTCGACGGCGGCGCTATTTTGCCGTTTGCCGCGACGTCAATCCGCGTCGGCGTTTTCTTGCGCTTGCTCGTGAACTTGCGTTTCGAAACGCGGGAGCAGAAGCGCCGCGACGACCGTCAAAACGGCGATAACGAGCGCCGCAACGCTCCAAAACGCCGCCCAGCCGTCGGTCGTTTGCGCGACCAAACGGGCGCATTGCGGCGCGACGATCGAGGGCGCGGCCATCGCCGCCGCGGCGACCGCCGACATGCCGCGCGCCGTCGTTCGAGCGTTCGCGCCCTTAAGAAGGGAAGCGGCGCAAAGCGTTGGAACCAAAGAGGTTAAAAGCGCGTAACTGGCGCCGTGTCCGCAGGACGTCGCGAGAAGAAGCCCCTCGTTTCCGGTTTCGCCGGCGACGCGGTACAGCCCGTAGCGAGCCGCCGTCAAAGCGACGCCGACGACGAAAAGTCGGCGCGTCCAACTCGGCTTTTTCGCAAGGAGCGCGCCGAGTAAGATTACTGTAACGAATTCCGAGCCTTGGTGCGCGGCGCCCAACACGTTCGCCGCCGCGTCAAAGCCGCTTTGAACGAACGGAGTGAAAACGCTAAAGAAATACGACGTGTTGACGCAGTTAACGAGGAAACAAACGACGAGAAACGCCGCGAACGCTCGAACGTTCAAGGCGCGAGCGTCGGACGTCGACGCGTTTGGCGACGCGTTTGGCGACGCGTTCGAGAGCGCGTTTGGCGAATTGTCGTCGGCGGGCGACGCGGCGTTTTTTTCGCTTTCCGGCGCGGCGGAGAAAGCGAAACCGAGAAGACTCAAAACGCAAGCGCCGCCCGCGGAGACGAGGAAACACGAGGGCGAAATTGGCGACGACGCTTGCGCGGCAATCCAACACGCGCAGCCGAAAGCGTAAACGAAGCCCGTTTCGTTGGCGGCGCAAGTCTTGACAATGCGCGCGTTAATTAACGAAATCGCGGTCATGATCGACGTTCCGACGACCAACAACGCCGCGTAAAGCGGAAGCGCCGTCGCTTCGACGTTCGACGCCGAACGATAGGCGCCGAGCAAACCGAGCGCGCCGACAAGGCCGACAAAACCGAGCGCGCGTCGAGCGGCGCAAAAACGAACGACGAGCGGAGCCGCCGTCGCGCCGATTCCCCAGCAGGAAAGCGCGGTCGTCGCGATCGCGGTCTCAAAAAGACCGGCCAAGTGAATCATAAATCCGCCCCAACACGCCATTAAGGCGCCCCATAAAACGGCGGCGACGAGAACGTTTTGACGTAATTTCATCGAAAAACTCCTAAAAGTAAGCGTTGAACCGAGCGCCAAACGTCGACCCAAACGACGCTCCGGCAAGGAACGCGAAACGGGCCGACGCGGCGAACAATGGAAAAAGCGCGCTTATTTAAGATAAGCCGTTCGACGGCGAATGGGAAGAGAAATTTTTTCGCTTTTTTAAAATAAAACGAAAAAAAAGCCGCGTCGACGGCGGCGCGGCTTGGGCGGAGAGAGGCGGAACGACGTTTCAAACGCGCCCTAAACGGCGTTCGGGTTAGTCGGCGTTCGAGTTAGTCGGCGTTCGAGTTAGTTGGCGTTCGAGTTACTCGGCGTTCGGGTTAGTCGGCGGTCGGGTTAGTCGGCGTTCGGGTTAGTCGGCGTTCGAGTTAGTCGGCGAATGCGGACGTGTTGCAACGTCTTGCGATTCACGCGACGGAGCGCGTCGACGGTAACGCCGAGACGCCGCGCGAGAGCGGAAAAGGATTCGCCGCCCTCCATTTGAGCGAGCGCCAACGCGAATCTGCTAACGCCGCGATAGTCGCCAAGTTCGTTGGCGTATCGGCGGATTGCGTCGAGCTCGTCGCGGCGTTCGGCGAGCAGCGCGGGCGACGCGCTTTCCGGAGCGGAGTAAAAGCGGTCGTTGGCGGGAACGGAAAAGTCGAGCGTTTGTTCCCAACGCGCTCGACGTTTCTTTTCCGCAAAATGTTGGGACAACGCTTTCTTCTCCGGCAAT
>JAFSFF010000129.1 GCA_017435375.1 Thermoguttaceae bacterium | reverse complement strand
GTCGCGTCGCTTTTCGCGGCGTATATGTCGACGATCGCGACGCACTTGAACCTCGGTTCGTCGTATATGGTGAACGACCTGTACTTACGTTTCATCAACAAGGACGCGTCGGAGAAGAAACTCGTGCGCGTCGGACGAATTTGGACGGTCGTTTTGATGGTTCTGTCGTGCGTCGTCGCGACGCAACTCGAAAGCGCGCTCGGTTCGTTCCAAATTTTGATTTCGATCGGCGCCGGCACCGGGCTTTTGTTCCTTCTGCGCTGGTTCTGGTGGCGGATTAACGCGTATTCGGAAATCGCCGCGATGTGTTTCGCGCTTCCGACCGCCGTTTACTTCCAACTTTACCATAAATCCGTTTGTTTAAACGCTTTCGGAATGACGGAAGAAGCGTTCGCCGCGTCTTGGCTCTCGAACGGCGGTTTACAACTCGTCGCAAGCGTCGCTCTGACGACGGTCGGTTGGCTCGCCGTTACCTTCCTGACGCCCCCGGACGACAAGGAAACGCTCCGCGAATTCGTCCGCAAGACGCGCGCCGGAGGCCCCGGTTGGCGCAAGGTTTACGAAGAAGCCAAACGTGACGGCGTGTCGCTCGAAGGCGAAGCCGACCAATGGCCGGTTCCGCTCGGAATCCTTTGCAGCGTCGTCGGTTGCGTTTCGATTTACGCCGCGCTCTTCGGAACCGGCGCGTTCCTTTACGGCGACCTCGTTCTCGGCGGCGCGTTAACCGTCGTCGCGGTCGTTAGCGGCGGCGTCCTTTGGGCCTGCTGGAAGAAGATGGAAGCGGTCGCCGCGTCGAACGAACCCGAGGCGGCGCAAGAACTTAGCAAAGCCGAATAATTATCGGCGTAAAAAAACCGGACGCTTAGCGAACCCGCCCGAGCGTCCGGTCGTTCTTCTCCGCTTAATAAAAAACGAGCGACGTTCGCGAAACGCCGCTCGTTTTTTGTTATTGACGCCGCGTCGTTTTTCCGGTATTACATCGCGCCGTTTTTCAAGTATTACGCCGTATAACAACGCCGTTTTTTTTCTCCGACTTCCCGTTACTTCCCGCCGCATCGGCGTTTTTTCGTCGTTTCCGCCGCGCCGTTACTTCCCGTCGCCAACTTTCGGAACGTCCGCGATCTTAACGGTTTGGAAGATCAGACCGCCGAGCGTTTCGTAAAGCGCGCCGACCGTTTCGTCGTCGATCTTCACGAGGGACGAATATCCCCAGCCGCCCGGTCGATAGAGCGTTAGTTCGCGATCCCAAGTCGTTCCCTCGTCGGCGCTTAGTTTAAGCGTCATATTAACGCGCCCGTTCTTCGAGTTCGGGTTCATGAACGCGAGACAATCGCTTTGATCTCCGTCGAGCGTCGACGAAAAACGAATTAAACTCGCTTGACAAATCGGCTCGACGAGCGCTTTCTTCGACGTCGGATGTTCAACCCAAGTTTCGCCGAAATCGCGAGTTACGGCGACCGACCGCGCGCGCCCTTCGAAGTTGCGCATGTTCAACATCAGCGCCCCGTCGTTCAGCTCGACGACCTGCGCTTCGCAAGTCATTTTGACCGCGCCGTTCCCCGCTTTCCAACTTTTGCCGCCGTCGCCGCTCCAAACGAGCGTCGAGAACCAAACGCCGTTCTCGTCGATAAACTGCGCCGGGAAAACGAGTTGGCCGCCGCGCGTCGCGATTCCGCAGCCGGGCCCTTGGAACAAAATGCGCCAATTTTCACCTTCCGCCGCGACGTTCGTTATATCGATCGGCTCGCTCCACGACGCGCCGTCGTCGTCGCTATACGACAAAACGAGACGCCCGGACGTCCCCATTTTCAGCCCCGGTTGCGACGCGTGAATCGACTTGCCGTTATGCGCCCAAAGCGCGGCGACCCAAACGCGGCCGGTTTTCGGGTCGACGAGAATCGCCGGGTCGCCGACGCCCTCTTTCGCCGGGTCGGGCCCGTCGTAATCGATAACGATTTGCATCGGCTCCCAAGTTTTGCCGCCGTCGAAACTCCGCGAACACGCGACGTCGACGTCCGCCGGAAGGTCTCTCGCGTCGTTCCAACGAGCATCGTAAACCGCGATCAACGTTCCGTTTAGCGTCTTGACGATTCCTGGAATGCGGTACTTGGCGACGCCGTCCCAACCGGAATCGCGAACCAAAACGCCGAACCGATATTCGAGCGACGTCGCGTCGAACGCCGCCGTTTTCCCGTCCGCATTTTTCGCGACCGCCTCCTTCACGGCGATTTTCACCTTGTCGCCCGGCCCGGCGTTTTTCGACGCAAACGCCCAAATTTCGACCTTTGCGAGATTCGCCGCGTCGGTCGGCGTCAAGCGAAACTCCGCCGCGCCCTCTTTCGCGCCGTCGATTTCGACGCTTCCTAAAATCAGTTCGCCGGAGCGCAACTCCAAGCGTTTCAACAACTTGACTTCCGAAACGCCGACAACGAAGCGCTCCCAACTCGCCCCGCCGTCGACGGTCAACGTCGTTACTTTCGTCGCGATCTCCGACCCGTCCGACGCGATCAAAATCGGCTCTTCGGCGCGATTCGGCGTCGCGACGACGCTTGCCGCGCTTTCCTTCTCGACGCTCTCAACTCCTTGCGCCGCAACGTTTGCAACGTCGTTAGCGACGCCCGTCCGTTCGAACGCGCCGTTCGAAACGCCCGCCAACCCGACGACGCAAAGCGCCGCCGCTAACCTTTTCCCGTTTTTCTTCATCGCCGTTTCTCCTTTTTTTCCGTTCGCCGCCGAATGCAACCGCTTGCGCCGCCGACGTTTAAGATCGCGCAAAAAGCGCTTCGAAAGCGTTCTTCGCTTCCGCTTTTCCTTATTTTACCCGAGAAGCGCGTCGAAATCAAGAGCCGTCGACAAAAAGCGCAAACCGTTGCCGTGTCGACGTTTAAGCATCGCCAAGAAACAAAAAAGGCGTCCGCCGCGCTCGGCCTTTTGACGCGGCGGACGCCGTTCGCTCGGTTTCCCGAGTCGTTCGGTCGTCCCGAAACCTGCGCCGAATCTCGACGCAAGCTCGTTTTCGGAACGTCGACGCGAGTTTCGCAACCCGCGCCGTTTCAAGCGGTTGCAACGCTAATTTTTAACGTTCGCCGCTTAATTTTTCGTTTAAACTCAACCGAAGTAGCGTTTGAGCAAACCGGCGAACCCGGCGCCGTGACGCGCTTCGTCTTTCGCCATTTCGTGAACCGTGTCGTGAACGGCGTCGTAATTCAGTTGTTTAGCGCGTTTAGCGATTTCAAACTTGCCCGCGCAAGCGCCGGTTTCGGCTTCGACGCGCATTTGGAGGTTCGTTTTGGTGCAAGGAACGACGACTTCGCCGAGGAGTTCCGCAAACTTGGCGGCGTGTTCGGCTTCTTCGAACGCGTAACGTTTGAAAGCGTCGGCGATTTCCGGATAACCTTCGCGTTCCGCTTGGCGGCTCATCGCGAGATACATCCCGACTTCGGTGCATTCGCCCATAAAGTTCATCCGCAGACCTTCGACGATTTCTTGATCTTCGACCATACCGTCGCCGATGGAGTGAACCGTCGCGAAGGAAATTTCGCCGCCGTCGACTTTTTCGGCGAATTTCGAAGCCGGAGCTTTGCATTGCGGGCAGTTTTCCGGGGCCGCGTCGCCTTCGTGAACGTAACCGCAGACTTGGCAGATGAATTTCTTCGTCTTTTCCATTATTATTATCCTTTCGCGCTAATTTTCGTTGAAACAATCAACGTTTTCAATCGTTCTCTTACGCCGTCGTCGTTTCGTTCTCCGCGAAGCGTCGACGAACGCCTTTTTATCGATATTTTTGATTTAATCGTTTTTGTTCATTAATCGACGAAGAGCCGTTTTTCGCCGACGCTCAAAGCGAGCCCGCCGATTCGTCTTCTCTTCGCTTAACAAGGCCGCTTTACGCAACCTCTTGTTTCTCCGCCGTTTGCAAACACTCGCGACAAACGCCGCGAATCCGCGTTTCGACGTGTTCGACGCTTCCGATTTTCACCGCCGCTTCCGGCAAGAGCGTTTCCAAGTTCTCGATCTCGAAATCGTAAACGCGCCCGCACTTCGAACAGTAAAAATGGTCGTGTCGGTTAGGGTTTGCGTCAAACCGAGCCAAAACGTTCGGGCGATCCATCATCGCGATCAAACCGCGCTCCGCAAAATCGCTCAAAATTCGAAAAACGCTTTCTCGCGAAATTTTGGGCAGTTCGAGCTTAACGTTTTCCCAAACGCGGTCGACGATCGGGTGTTCCGTATTCCCTCGAAGATACCGCCAAATAGCGAATCTCGCCGGGGTGAACTTCCAGCCGACACTTCGGCAAAGTTCCGCAAACTCTTGTGTTAACTCGTTTTGGGGATTTTTCATTTTTTTGCTCTCGCTTTTTATCCCTCATCTGCAAATAAATATAACATATATTTACAGTCTTACAAGACCTTTTTTCACTTTTTTTCCAATTTTTTTTCTTTCGACTTGCAAAAAACGCGTTTCCCCCGTAAAATAAAGACTCCGACGCGTTTCAAACGGTTGAAATTTCGTCGCCGCCGCCAATTTTTGCGCCGGCGCCGTTAATTTCCCGTTTCGTCGTCCTTCCTCAAAATTTCCCCCCTATAGTAATAAGGAGAAGCCCGATGCGTTTCGCGCTTTCGTTCTTGCGCCGCAACACGTTGTTATCGCTTATTTTAATGTCGACGCTTACCGCGTTCGCCCCCGCCGTTCTCGCCGACGATTCCGCGAAGCCGGTCGAACGCAACCCGATCTTCCCCGGTCAAAAGGCCGACCCGGAGGTTCTCTACTCGCAAAAAACCGGCCGCGTTTACGTCTACCCGACGTCCGAAGCGAACGGTTTCCGCGTTTTCTCGACCGACAACCTCGTCGACTGGAAAGACGAAGGCCTCGTTTTGACCGACGCCGACGTCAGTTGGGAAACCCGCGCTTACTGGGCGCCGTCGATCATCGAAAAGAAAATCGAC
>JAFSFF010000128.1 GCA_017435375.1 Thermoguttaceae bacterium | reverse complement strand
TAATTGTCGCTATAAACTTCATTTCTCCAACATCCCTTCCAACTCTTCAATTCTTCTTTCCGCGACGCGTTTAATTGTTTTCCAGAAACTCGCGCGTCGTTCGAGCGTCTCGTAGTATTCAGTCAATTTGCGTTTATCTCCGTCGCCGGAATCGGGGTTGAAGAATTCCGCGGACGCGTTAAGAGTCCATTTATCGAACGTCGGCAAATCCCCCTCTCCGATTTGGTCGAGGAGTTGCAACCGAGCGCAATCGACCCAGTCGGCGTAATACTCCGGGAGCGATACGTCGAATTCCGAGGAACCGACAAGTTCGAATCGAACGCTCGCGACGGCGTCGACGCGTTCGCCGACCTTGCAGTCGAACGCCATAACCCGCGCCGCTTTCAAGTCGGCGCGCGAACCTCGATACTCTCGGTCAATCTTTTGACGGACGTATTCCTCCGCTTCCCAACAGTTCCGCGCCCACACGTCGTAATCTTTCGAATCGAAGAGGTTGGGAACGCTCGCGTTAACTCTGTAACGTCTCATTGTTTGTTCTCCGTGTGAAATAAATACCGAACGCCGTCGAGATAACGCGATCGGTTGATCCAAAGAATCTCGTTTTTCTCGACTATTTCTTCCGTTTTGATTTGCGTCCAAGTCTTCGCGGCGTCCCCGTAATCGTTGACGATTAACGTTAGCGCCGTTTGAATCGCGTCGTCGACAAGTTGTTCCTCGCTCGGATTCGCGTCGAGTTCGTCGTCTTCGCGACCGACTTGAACTTCGACGTCAAATTCTTGAACGTAGCTAATCTTTAACCGGCAAATTTTAGTCGTCATAAAAACAATCCTCTTCGGCCAAATCTATCCGGACGTAAGGCCCGGCGCTCTTCAACGTCTCTTCCGCAAAGAATTTCGCCTTGTCCCGAGGAATGTTCATCGCCCTAAACGCTTTCTCGGCCGCCTGTTTGAACTCTTCTTCGCCGCACGGACGCGAGTCGTTGATCGCCGGGTTCCAGTAAACGACGTCGATTTCTAATTTTGTCGGACGAAAACCGCCGTTGCAACGCGAAAACCAAGCGACCGGAGTCTGCGGCGACGTCTCGCGAATCGCTTCCGATAATTCTTGAATCGTTTGAACGATCACCAAAAATACTCCTTTCCGTCCTCCGTTTCGTACCGGACCGCGCCCGGCTCCAACTTAACGTCGTCCAAAAGAGCGCGTTCGGTTTGGTAGGAATCCCAACAATGCCAGTCGTCGATTTTCCGATAGTCGAGTTCGCCGGAGTCGACGATTCTTTCGACGATCTCCTGCGCTTCTTCGTCGTCGCAGGCTTTCACGACGAGACGCCGAGAGCCGTTGTACGAGATTTCATATTCGTAGTAACGCCCGTCGCCGACTTCGCCTCCTCGATTAAGCGGAACGCAACGCAATCCGCCGACCTCCAAAGGGACGACGTCGGAACCGTAGCGCTCTTCCAACGTTTGGCGATATTCGATCAAAACGCTTTTGCGAATTCGCTCGCGAATAAACGCGTCGACCGCTTTTTCCACGTCGGCTCGACTCGTTTCATCCGAATCGAACTCGACGGCGATTCGTTCGGGCAGTCTAGAAGCGTCGACGCAAAAGTCGCAAATCTTTCTCATTCCTTGTTTCCCCCATAATCGTTACAACAAAAACCTAAAAGCCTCGACGTCGTTGAGCGCCAAATATTTCACCCCCCCGGGCGTTCGATAAACGCGATCGGCGCGGGTCTCCAACAACTCGCCGTCCTCGACGTTTTCGAAAGACGTCGAGACGCTTTCAAAGGGCGCGTACGCCATATCGAATTCCCCCGCTTTAATCTCGGCGGCGATTTCCTTTCGCGCTCTCGCGCAATCCGAGAACGTCGCGTCCTCGGGGAGTTCCACTAAGAAATACTGAACGACCGTCTGCTTCGACTTAATCAACGCGGCTTTCATTGAGTCTCTTCTCCGTTAAATATTCCTTTTCCAAAAGATACCCGGCGACCGAATCGAGTTCTTCGGCGAACGTTAAAAACGGCTTGCCGTCTTGTCGGCGCAAAACGTCCTTCGCCGCTTCTCTCAACTCGAAATACTCGTCCGCAACCCGAGCCGAAACGCGCCAAAGCCAACCTTCGCGCTCGAACTTCACGCGAATTTCCGCCAAGACGTCCCCCGCGTAACGGCGCGCGTCGACGAGTTTTTCGACGACGTCGTATTGGTCGTCGGCCTCCTTCGCGGCTTGCTCCGCCGTCGCGACGAGCCGTCCGTAAAGGTAAGCCCTATCGCGTCGGCTCTTGTTAAGACGCATAGCGTTCTCTCCTTTCGAGCGGTTTCCAGTCGCTCGACGAAGCCTCCCAAGCCGGACAGTACTTCCACCCGCCGTCGTAAAGGTAAAGGTAATCGACTCCGTAGTAACCGAACGCGAACGCGGCGTTTCGCAAATACGCAAGAGGCGAATCGTAGACTCGCGTCCGTCCTCCGGTCGGCAAACCTTTTCCCGGGTCGAATTGAAGTTGCAAGATCGAACCGCCGCCGATCAACGAATTTATTTTAACGACGTCGTCTCCGTACCAATCGAGCAAACGCTTTCCCAAGTAATCCGGATCGCCGCCCCACGCGACGTCGATCGCTTTCGTCGTCCCCGTCGTTTGGTCGGCGACAATCCCTACGAACGATCGTTGATTCATCGTTTTTCCTTTCTAAAAAATCGCGTTCCAATTCGCGAGCGATCGCGACGACGCCTATGTCGACGCAACTCCCTCGGATCGGTTCGTTTTCGCTATCCCAACGTTCGACAATCTCGAAATACTCGTCGAAAATCGTCGGCGAGCAATTCCAAAGCCCGCCTCCTTCAAACTCCCGCTTGATCCACTGGACGATCAACCAAGGCGAATACTTTAACTCATGCTCCCTGTCTCCGGGCGGCGGCTCGTCTTCCGAACGGCGATAAAACGCTTCGACGGCGATCAGACGTCCCAACAAATAGAACGCGTCGCGTCGGTCTCGGTCAAGGTTCATCGTCGGTTCCTTTCCAAAGACGCAAGATATAGTAAAGTCGCCCGTCTTCGCCGACCGCCGCTCCCGTCGCGGCCGTTTCGTAGTCTCCGCATAAAATGTTTTTATGCTCTTCCGACGAAAGCCAGAGCGCGACGACGGCTTGCGGCGATACGTTTCCCATAGCGCATAACTCCGCGGTAGAGATTAAGTTCGGATGAAAAGCCGTTTTGTAGGAAGCAATAACGCCGGCCGCTTCGCGGGTTCCCTCCGCTTTCGATTCGTCGTATTGCAAAGGCGGTTTCTTTTCGACGAGTCGAGCGGCGTTCGCTTCGCGAAAAAGGCTTTCTTCAAACAGGGAGATATGTTCGGCGCTTACGTCGCAAAGACGTCGCGTTTCGCACTTAACGACCGCCGGCTTGGAGTCGGCGACGCGAACGTCTCTTGAACAACATTCCCAAGCGGCCCCGCAAACCAAGCCGGCGCACAGCGCGAGCGCGATTCCCCATTTTTGCCGTCGATTAAACATTGTCGCCGCTCCTTTCGGAATCGTCGCCCCAGTATTCGCCTTGCAACTCTCGGAACCTTTCAAAGAAGTCGTCCCAATACTCGCCCTGCAACCCCCGGAAGACGCGGCGACCGACAGAACGCGTCCGTTCGTCCGCGTTTTCAATCAAGGAACGATCGAACTCGAACCCCGGCAAAAGCTCTCGCGCGACGTAATTCTTACGGCCTCCGCCGTCGACAACCGACCGCCAAAGATCGGTCGTTTCCTTGCGGATTCCCCAATAACACTCGTTGAACTCCGGCGTCAAATCGCAAAGATCGACGAGCGACCCGCTCGCAATTTTCGCGACGTCGACGAATCGTCCTTCCTTGTCGACGAGGAAAGCGCACAAAACGCCTTCAAACGGAATCTCGTGTAATTGCCGATAGAAGTCGAGACGTTCCTCTTCGACGACGGAGTCGGCGAAATCTTCCTCCGAATTCAAACGCGTCGCGTATTCCGGAATCTCCCAAACGGGCCGTCTTACGACGCGACCGTCGGAGTCGACCGCGGAAAGAAATCCGTTGCGAACGCCGAGAACGCGCCAAGAACCGCGCCCAAACGTCCAGCGCAAAACTTCTTCGTACGAATCGCAAGCGTCGGCCCAAACGCGCGCCGAATCGAACAATTCAAAATACTTGCCGTCCATAAACCTCTTTCCTAAAAATCGCCTCCGAAGCTATATTCCTCCGATTCTCCCGCGTAGTCGTTGCGGGAGTCCATTCGGAAACCGTAAACGCTCGCGTCGACGACGCGCGGAGGATTCAATTCGAACTCCCCCGCTTCGTACAACTCGACGGCCTTGCGCGTCGCCTCGCTAACGTCGGCGGCGCGAAGCCATACGGTTCGCTCGACGCGTTCGGTAATCGTAACCGAATAGCGCCGCCCCGCGCCGACGTTTCCCAGATACTCGACGAGACGTTCGAGTTTCGCGTCGGAAGCGTCGAGATCGAGAATAAACCAATCGTCGCGGCGACGCTCGAACAGGTAAAACCATCGCGGCTCGACGTCGCCGAACCCGTCTTCTTTCCGAATCGCTCGCGCCGCCTCGATCGCGTCGCCAAGCGACTTGAATTCTTCGAACGAATCGAGCGGATCGCCTTTCGGCTCGCCGCCGTAGAAACATTCGAATCGACCGTATCGAGCAAGCCCGAACGCCTCCTTTTCCCCCTTCCTTCTTAACGCTTCTTCGTAAAGAACTTGCGGCTCCGGAGCGTAATCGCAAGTCGAGAAAACGACGCGTTCGTCCGAGCCCGAATAAGCGACGACGATTTTCTTCAAGTTGTAAGACCCCATGCG
The DNA here is from genome assembly GCA_017435375.1 of Thermoguttaceae bacterium. Taxonomy (GTDB): domain Bacteria; phylum Planctomycetota; class Planctomycetia; order Pirellulales; family Thermoguttaceae; genus RUG369. The sequence goes on along the minus strand of JAFSFF010000128.1, from coordinate 14,656 downwards.
CGTTCCTTTCTTCGATCAAAAGAGTTCGTCCGCCAAATCGAATTCTTCGGACGAACGCCCGTCCGCCGTCATAACGACGAACTTCACGCTAAGCAGTTCGTCGAGTTCGGCGCCGTAAGTTCCGTCGATCAAGCCCTCGTCCAACCGCTCTTGCGCCTCCTTTGCGAGCTCGAACAGCTCCGTTTCGTCGGAGTCGAATTCGAACCTTCCGGCGTAAGTCTTATAATAATGAACGACGACGTTTCCTTCTTTCCCTCCGCCGACCCAGTCCCAGACGAAGGGATGAGGCGCGATCGTCGGGCCGCCGTCGAATCCTTCGATTCCTTGCGCGTGTTCCATAAAGTCTTTGAATTGCGACTCGGGAATGTACGCCGTGCGTCCGCTCTTCGAACGGTACGGCCCGAAATATTCTTGAATCAGCTTTTGACCGCCGTTGGCAAACCAAGTTTCGGCGTTGTTCGCTTCGTCAAATTTCAAACAATAATCTTTCATTTCTCGACTCCTCTTTCGGTAATTTCGTAAGCGATAACGCCTCCTTGCGTTAAGCAACGTTTCTTGATTTCGCCTTGAACTTTCTCCAACGATTCGCCCGTTACGACGAGCTTTTTTGGCGACTCAATTTCGTAAAAGACGACGACGTCAAACTTCTTCATCTTTGCGCCTCAAACCAAACGTCTGTTCAAACGGAAGGTTTCCCCATTCGATATGCTCGAAAAACCCCTCCGTATCTCCCGCTTCGCGAAGGAGCCGAAGCCAGCGTTCCCAACTCAAATAAAGTCCGCCGGACGCGCCGAAATGACAGTATCGCCCGCCGTATTTCGTCCAAATCGCGGCCCCGAATCTTTCCCACCACTCCTTATACTCGTTTTGAAGCCGCGGATAAACCTCGACTCGGACGCGTTTCGTCGCTCGATATTTCTCCGCCGGGTCTTCGTCTCGCTCCGTTTGAAACGATTTCACGACGCTTTTCAAACGGTCGATTTCATACAACAGCGCCTTTTGTTCTTCTTCGTATTCGCGACACGCGGCGCGCAACCGAAAGATTTCTTTTCTCATCGCGTCTTCCATTAAAATTCGATTCCTTCGTTAACGTAGTAATCTAACAATTTCCATTGGGAACAACCGTTCAAACGCGTTGGGCCGAAGCCGTGACCGCCGGTATCCCAACGTTCTTCGCCCCGCCAATAAACGCGGTACGGAACGCCGAAAGTCCAAACGCCTTCCTGCCAAAGGAAAAAGACGTCCGGAAACTCCGGCAGATCGCGAACAAATATCCGCGCCTCGATTTCGAAGAGCGAATCGAACCGAAAGATCGGCGACGTTTCGCGACGATAAGCGTCGTTCGGGTCGTCGAGCCCGCAAAGAGCGCGAATCCCTGACGCGCCGTAATCGACGAGCTTCGCCGCTTTTTCTTCGTCGTTCCATCGAGTCGACAAAATTCGCCCGACCTCGGTCGCTCCGACGGGATCGACCGAATCGAAAAGATAACGCCCTCGTCCGGGAGCGTTTTTCGGTTTGATTGCGACGACGTACTTTTCCATCGTTAAAGCTCCCAAACCTTGCTGGCGTCGGGGTAATCGAGATAAACCCAACAGTTGTAAATTTCCGACCAAAATCCGTCGGCGCCGTGCATCCGAACGGCGCGCCCAAAGGCTTGACAGTCGAAGTAGGTTTTCAAAAACTCGGGAATCTTTCGGCCCTTAAACTTCTCCGCCAACACCTTTTCTAAATAGTGTCGCCCGAGTTCTTCGTCGTCCTCTTCCTCGTCGGCTCCGGCCAAAACCGGCGAGACCGACGCCAATCCCAATTCAATTTTTTCGATCGCGGATTTCCAGTCGTAGGAATGATCCAGCAAGGCGACAAGCGTTTGTCGCTCGCGACGTTCCGTCAACCCCGACCAAGCGAGAAGAAACGCGTTCAACTCGACGAGACTCGCCGGGAATTCCGCGATTCGCGTCAAGTCGGGGTCGTCGGCGATCGTCCGAATCGGAGAGCGCCAACGATCTTCCGAAGTCGGAAACGCCGCCGTCCTAAATCCTTCGAGTTCTCCCGCTTCGTCTTCTCCGACCGGAAGCTCGAACGTCTTGAACTTACCCTTGTTTTCCGCGTCGATTCTCAACAGTTTTTTCATTTTCTTTTCTCCTTGCAAAGCTCGGGTTCCGACGTCGGTTTCGACGAACGCGAAATTTCGACGTCGCGCGGAGCGTCGATTCCCAGCCGAACGCAACGCCCTTCGACTCGAACGACGTAAACCGTTACGTCGTCGCCGATATAAACCGCTTCGCCAACCTTTCTAGTTAACGCCAACATCTTTCCTTACCTCCTCCAAACGCTCTTTCATAACGTCGACTTGAAGATTCCATCCGGCCTCGGCGATTTCGCGTTCGGCTCCCGGATAGATAAATTCCGGAAGAAAAAAGAACGGCGTGAAAATTTCTTCGAAAACGCTTTCGTAGAACGAGGCTTCGGAAGCCGAGATATACCCGACCGAAACGAAGAAGTCGAACTGTTCGTTGAGAAACGTCGCCGTTTTCTTAGGAGTCCTCAACGCTTGACGCGCCGCGTTGAACCAAGGGCCCGACGAGAAAGGAAACTTGACGCCCGGTTCGGCCCGTCCGAGCGCCGTCGCATAAACGGCCGCCGCGCGTCCCGTTTGGAAAAGAACTTCTTCTTTGGTCATCGCGCGCCCTCTTCGCTCAGAAGCGCGACGGCGGCGCGACGCAATTCGACGACGCGGTCCTCCTGTTCGGCGACTTTGTTCGCCTCCGCGACGACCGCGCCGACGTTGCGGTATCGAACGATCGCGTTCGCCGAACAATAAACGGCGGTCGCGATCGCCCGGCATTCGGCGTGGATATTGTTCAACTTTTCCCGAACGTCGGCGCCGCCTTCTCGGGCGTCGACGTCAAAGAATTCGACGAGCTTCGAAACGCGTTTCGTCTCGCGCTCGACCGTTTCGTACGCGGCGTCGACAAATCGAACGGTCGCTTCCAACGCCGCCGTCGTTCCGCGCGCAAGTTTCCTACTGTTCTTAGCGGTAATCATTGCTAAACCCTTTCTTCCTGAATCGTTATCGTTAACGGACGCTAAGCGCGCCCAAGCTCGCCGGAGGACTCGAACCTCCGCGGAGACCGTCGCGAGCCGTCGACTCCCGTTAGAAGTCGAACGCGATCGGAGTTACGATCGAATTGAATTCGTCGACAAAATCTTCAAGCGCCGTCGCTTCCGCTTCCGACGCGGCGCGCCACGTCGCGCCGTGAAGCGTGATCGAGAAGTCGACGTTGTGCGTGTACCGAAACGCCTTCAAATAAGATTGACATTTGACGGCGCTGTCTCGGAACTTCTTGTGATAGAACAACGGGCCGAACGCGTAGTCGTTGATCGCGCCGTAAGCGCAGGCGCCCAACGCGACTTGCGTCGCCGTCCGAAGTCGTTCCAACTCCGGCGCGTTGAAATTCCGAAGCCGTTTCGACTCCCAGTAATAAATCAACGCGTCCCGCAAACGACGCCGCGTCGTTTCACGGCGTCGCGACAGTTGCAACGTCGCGGAATAAATCGCGTTAATCCAAAGGTTCTTTACCTTCAAATAATCTTCGTTGACGTCGATTTTACTTCCTCCGACTTCGTACCAGTCGGCGTCGCAAAAGACGGTGAAATCCGATTGCCTCGCCAATTCGATGAATTGGTAAAGAATCGCGTCGACGTCGCGCCCGAACCGCTCCGTCAAATAGCGGCGTTCGATCCGCGTTAACGCGTCGTCGTTAACGCTTTTGAGATTTCCGCCTTTTTTCATTTTTGACCTCCTTCTTCTTAACGCCCGCGCAACCGGGGTTTACATAAAACAAAACGCGAACGTTGTTCAACGCGTCGTTCAGCTCGCGCTCGTCTTCAAGCGTTTCGAACGCGAACGAATCGGCGCGCGTCCGAGACGCGCGCAGCAACCTCAAAAAAGTTCGAACGTTCTTCAACGCCTTAAAAACGCCGAGCCTTTTGAATCCTCCCTGAAAGCTCCCGGCGGGGACGCGGCAATACGCGCGAGCGACGACGAGACCGACGAGGTTGTCGACGACCTCGCGCAAACGCGCAAGCGTCGGCAGTTCCCAGACCGGATTGTTCGCGGCTTCCTCGTACAGACTTTCGATCTTTTGAACGAATTCCGTCCGCTCGCCGTAACGACCGGCGGCCAAATAGGAAACCGCTTCGCGTCCGACGTAAAGAATCGCCGATTCCAATTCGGCGAGCCGTTTCCGTTCCGTTTCGTCGGCGGGTTCGACGTTGCGAATCGTCCCGACGAGGTTCAAGTAAACGAAGATAGCGACGTCGTCGACAAGATCGAATTTCTCGCTAAGATAAACGTTGCAAGTCGCTTTAAACATATTATTCTCCAATCTTTCCGCTCGCCGTCAGCCATTCGCCGACGTTGTTCAATTCGATTCGTCTCTCATCGTCGGAAATAAACCTGACGTCGAAATTCCCGTCCGGATATTCGTCGGACGCGAAATCCTCAACCGTCGCGAACGCTTCTTCTTTCGACTCGGCGACGACTCCGACGTCGCGCCAGCGCGTTACGGCGATCTCGAACAAGTATTTTCGTTTCGGAGTTTCCGTCGTTTCGTTTCCGCTCATTTCGCTTCCTCCTTGATTCCAAACATACAAACGGCCGGCGTCTTGATAGGCTCGCCGTTCAAACCGACCTCGTCGATCTCGTCAAAGTCGACGGCGACGATTCGCAGACCGTCGACCGTCCCGATCTTCTCCGCGCCGCGTCGACGGTAAAGCAATTCTTGCAAGAGAAGAAAGTCCGAACAGAATAGAGATTCTTCCCAATCGAATTCGCCGCGCTCAAACGCGGCGGCGTCGATTTCCGCGACGCACAAGACGGCGTTTCGGGGATATTGCTCGATCGCTTGTCTCGCGAGGCGTTCCGCTTCGTCCCAAATCTTTTCCGTCATCGCCGCCTCTCCATTAGGCTCGTCTCCCGATCGATCGCGACCATATCGTCGATGCTCTTGCGCCAGTATTTGAGCGACTCGTAATAAACGTTAAAAGTTTCTCTTTCCTCGATTTCTTTGCCGGTCAATTCGTCGAGGATTCTCGTAAACGCCAACGCGCAATCGCGAGCGGCGTACTCGAAATACCCGCGCAACGAGTTGCGAACATGAGGATTGTCGACGACGTCCTCGCTTTTACTAAACGCGTCGACGACGCGTTCCCATTCTTTAAGAAGCAGCGCGATCTCGTCGTTCGCCGCTTCATATTTTGCCGATTTCATCGATAGTCTCCTTTCGTTAAGCTAATAAACCTTGAAGGTTTCGCCGTTATACGAGCGTTCTTCTCCGTCGTAAAACTTTTCGTATTCGCAACGTCCGTCGGATTCAATGGTAACCCCAATAAAATCTTCGGCCGAGAGAATAATCTCGCCTTTCTCGTACAATTCGACAACCTTATCTCGTCCGCCTTTTTTCAAGACGACGGTCTTTTGCAACGTCTCCGTGATAACGATCACGTCGGCGTTCTCATTTTTGCTATCCTTCATCGATAGTCTCCTTTCGTTTTATAACATCCGCCACACGGGGACGACGGCAAGTTTGTCGTCGTCGTTTAAAACCGGTTCCGGCCCAAACCATCCGTCGGAATCGACTCCGCTCCAACACAGAGCAAAATGATCGACGCGTTCGGAGCAAAGAACGCGACGGGCTAGCAAGTCGACTTTCTCCTCGAACTCCGCCGCGTCGGCGTTTTTCACCTTGCGGAGCAAGGCGTAAGCCCTCGTATCCCGCGCTTCGGCTCGCTCTTTGAGTTGTTCAAGCTCGCTTTTATCGGAGCTTAAACAACTCCGATAGACGAATCTTTTCAGTCGGTTCGCATAAATACGCCGCCGCAACGCGGCCGCGTAAACAACGCAATCGCGAGCCTTCGCCGACGCGCGACGCTCCTCGTAAACGTCTCGATACGCGTCGACAAGCGCGTTAAAGCGATCGCCTATAATAAAGGGGTGATTGTCGATTACCCTTTCCGGAACCGAATTAACGGAATCGACTCGGTTCGACGCGTCGATCTCAAACGCGCCGACGACATACGCCTCGACGTCTTGAAGCGCGGCTAAGCTCGTTCCGGGTATATACGTTCGACCGACCGCGGACGCGACGAACGTCGTCAAAACGCTCCAAGTCGCGCCGATATACGCGGCGAGAAGATTGTCCCAAACGCTCTCCGCCTGAATGCGTTTGAGGTCGAAAATCAACTCGGCGACTTTCCTATAATCGCGGTCGCCTTCCACGCAGCATCTGGCGATTTCTAACGTTACGGCGTCGAGCGCGTCGTGCCAAACGGTTAATCCCCGTTCGGCCTCCTCTTCCGCTCGACGAAGCGGCTTCGTCACATATTCCCACGACTGGAACGCGACCGCAATTCCCGCGCGTAAATACGCGCGATTCTCTTCGATATAATCTAAAATCTCGTTGCGAATAGGGCTCATGAGTTTCCCCAATAAAAAGCGTTATAACTCCCGACAATTCTTTAAAACAGCCTCGACCTCGCGTTATTTGGAAATATTGCGATCGTCGCGAAGTCGCCGTCGCAATTTGCGAACTTGTCGTTCGAGCGAATAAATCGCGTCGTCGACGTCGCATTCCGAATACTCCGTTTCCCAACTTTTCTTGGACGCGACGCCGTAAATCGCGACCGCGCAATCGGCAAGCCGCGCAATAACTCGCCCGACCGAACGATCGGAGCCGTAACAAGCGTCAAGTCGACTAAGTTCCCTCGCGACGCGTTTAATCTTTTCGCATTTGTTTTCCGTAAAAATAACCGCCGACATTTCCGCGCCTCCTAAACAAACTTTTTCGAATCGTCGCGAATCCATTCTTCGTCTCGCCAAAATCTTTTCCCATGCAATTCCAGCGCTTCGTAAAACGCTTCAATTTCGCTATTTGTCGCGCGCCGATACTTCAAACCGTCGCGCGTTCCGAACGAAACCGCGACGTCGTTGGTCAGTTCGGCGAACATTTCTTGACGCAGTCGACGCCGCTCTTCTTCGACGACGCGAAGAGCCTCGCGGCTAACATCGGGCGAGTAGTTAAATCCGACCGGAACGTTCCGATAGGAAAAGCTGTAAAGCGCCGTCAAGCGTTGCAAATAAACGGGGCCGCCCCAAAATCGCAAAACGTCGATCGATAATCCCAACGCCAGCTTCGGCGCGGAATCGAGCAGTCCGCAGAGGACGTCTCCGAAGATCGCCGCTTGCGTTTCTAACGAGATTTCGGCGAGGCGCATACTTTCAAACAATGAAGCGACCGACGCGCGGTCTCGCTTCGCTTTCTCGACAAAGTCTTTTTCTTCCATTTTTAAATCTTTCGTCGCATTAAAAAGCCTTCGGAAACATAGTCGCCGAAGGCTTTACGTTAAATCTAATAGTCGTTTGTTCCGCTAGGAAACTCACTCTTGCGCGGGACGCTCTTCGACGCGCTCGACTTTCGGCTCGTCCGTCGCCGACCGTAGAAGCGCGTCCGCGACGACCCCGAACGCAAAAAGACAAACGCAAATCCCCGCGATCCAGCGCGCTTCTTTTCCGAACCCCGCGAAGAGAACGAAAAAATAAAACGCGACCGCGCCCGCCAAAAACTCTTTCAGTTCGAACATAGCGAACCTCCTTTCTTCCGTTAAAATACAACTTGCGCCCGCTTTTTCAACGTTTAACTTTGCGTTAACGTCCAAAAAACGTTTCTTGGCGCTTGACGACCTTGCCGAACGCGACGATCTGCCGTCGGTATTCTTCCGACAATATCGCTTTCTCAAAAAGCCGGAGCTGACCGACCAACTCCGCGAACGCCGCCGAAATTTCCTCCGGCGAATACTTCCAAACGCCGGGATAATAAACGGCGTTTTTCAGACGGTTGACGTTGTTGCGAAGCGTTAGCGACGCGCTTCGCGTTTCAAGTCCGAAAATCCGGGTTTGAATCCGTCGCAAATCGAGCGAGTTGAAAACCCGCTCTAAAAAGTCGACGGTCTTTCGCTTGTCGCGGACGACGAACGCGCGGTTCTTCATCGCTCGTCTCCCGCTAAAATCGTTTCGACGGCGGAACGGATTTTCTCCTCGACCCATTCCGGCGCCCTTTCCGTCGCGCTCCATCGCGCGAACTTCGCTTCGTCGTATCGCTCGACGATTCCGCTAAGCGACAAAATTTCAACCGCGTCGAGAGGTTGAAATCGGTCGATAACAAACGGTTCGCGCTTCTCTCCCGTATACCAAAGGCAAGCGAAACGCGAGCGTTCGGGCCCGACGACGTAAACGAAGTCGACAAGCGCGACCGCCGCCGCTTCGACGTTGGCGGAATCGTCCCAGAATCGCTGAAATTTCTCCCAAAACATCGAGCCTCTCCTTCTCTAATAGATCGCGCAAGGCGTAACTTCTTCGACCGGTTTCATTCCAAGCCAGCCGTCGGCGTTAACGTCGCAAGAATAAAGAAAGATTTCCAAGTCGTCGGGGAATCCCGCCAACTCTTCTAAGACGTCAAACGCGGCGGGCGCTTTGGCCCGGTCGTTCGTCGGCGTCAAGAAAATACCCGTCGACGAAGAAACGACGTCGCCGACGAACAACAGTTTTTGAGTTTCCCCCTCGGCGTCGACGTCGAATCGAGCGACGAGCGGCAATTCCAAAAACCAGCGAACCTTTTCGCGAAATTCTTTATTGGTCAAAATCATCTCCTATTCCAGCGGAAAATCTTCCCGCGAGTTTTCCCAACGGTAATCGAGAAACGTCGTTTCGTCGCAATCGTCGACGACCGCCGTCCAATACCGCCCTCCGGCGGCGAGATATTGACGGCGAAACGAATACGCTTCCCCCTCGGACGACGCGAACCGAACGACGTCGCCGACGCCGTCGATAAGCGTTTGAACCGGCGGAGTTACGTTGAACGCGTCGTCGAATTCTTCGCGAGTAATTTCGCGAATCGGTTTCGACAGATACCAACGACGAACGAAACGCCAAGCGCCTTTGTCGTCGAAGACGAACCAGCTTCCGCCTTCGCGACGCAACGCGCATTTTTTCAGCCAGTTAAACGGGAAACCGTCCCTGCGGTCGCGACGCGCTTCCTCCGCTTTAATCCGCGCGTCGCGATATACCTTTTCCAACTTGCCGGGGACGTCGTCGATTTTCTCGACGCAATCGATCGGCAAGACTTCTTCCGAACAGTAAATCCAGAACATAATAATATCCTCCGGGAAATTGTCGCGGTAAAACTTTCGCCGCGTTTTCGTTTAGTTTTTTTTCGTTTGGTTTCGGATAATTTCCGTTTACCCCCTCTTGCAAATCTTGAAAGACAAGGTATTATTAAAACGTCGTATCCGATAATATCTAAACCGAGGTCGTTAAAATGCCCGTTAAAAAACCGAACGACAAATTCCCATTCAAGACGCTGACTCCGCGCTTCGATTCGGATTTAACGAGACTCATTCTTAAACTCGAACCGTACCGCAACGAGAACTTTCGCAACGGCGCGACTCCGAACGTCTGGTTCGAAGGCTTGAAACCGATCTTTTTTATTCTCGAAAGCGTGGCGTCGGCTCGTATTGAAGGAAACCGCACAACCGTCGCCGAGTACGTCGCTTCCGTCGAGAACGAAACGCCGGAAGACGCTTCGCCGGAACGGATTCGAGAAATCGGCAATCTTGTCGCCGGGTTGAAGTTTATCGAAGAACAACTTGGCGACGGAGCCGCGTCGCAAATGGCGATTCGCGAGCTTCATAAAATCGCCGTGAACAATTTGAGCGTCGCCAACGAAGGCGACCGAACGCCCGGAGACTACCGTAAAACAAACGTAAGAATCGCCAACTCGAAACATACGCCGCCGGACGCCGGAGACGTTCCCTCGTATGTCGCTCGTTTAGTCGATTGGCTTAACGAACCGAGCGACGACCTTTACGACCTAATTAAAATCGCGCAGTCGCATTGGGCTTTCGTATGGATTCACCCGTTTGGAAACGGGAACGGTCGCGCGGCGCGGCTTTTCACTTACGCGTTATTACGTAAATACGGGTTTGTTCCCGACGGTTTGATCGTCAACCCGAACGGGCTCTTTTGCGCCGAACGTGAAAAGTATTATCGGTTTTTAGAGCTTGCCGATTCCGGGCGCGAAAGCGACGTCGAAGCGTGGTGCGTTTTCTTTCTTCGCAATCTTCACCGCGAAATCAAAAACGCTAAACGTCTGACGCGGAAAGAATTTGTCGTCGACGAAATTTTTAAACCGGCGTTTGACGCCGCGCTTCGAGCAAACGTTTTAACGAAAGAGGAAGTCGCGGTGTTGACTAAGTCGCTTGAACTCGAAACGATTCGATTAAAAGACGTCGCGCAACCGCTCTTGCTTCCGGAAAGCGCTTGTTCTCGAACAATGAAGAAACTTCGAGAACGCGGGCTACTCGTCGCGACCAAGCCGGGCGGAAGGATATACCGCTTTAACCTCGCTCCGGTTTTGTATCGTTTCGTTATTCAACGTTTCCACGATTTGGAACTCACGCCGCTTAGACTTACGGAATAAACGACGCGAGTCAGCAAAAACCGCGAACCTTCGCCGCATCGCGCCGCAATAGAAACCGAGGCGCGCGACAATCGTCGTAATATCGGCGATGGAATTATGACGATTGTCGACGGCAAGAGAGCCGTCAAGTCTTCGCTCGACGGCTCCAAGCGCGATCTACCGACGTCTAACCGGACGTTCGAAAACAGGCGAAACCGACCGTTTCGGCGCGGTCAATTTTCTAAACGTCGCGACGAGAGCCCCGGCGTCGTCGCCGGCGCGTTCGTGCGAACGCAGCGGACAATACCCTTTTTTTAGTTCGTTGCGGATAACGAACGCCTCTAAAATACGGAGTTGACGGTCGACCGCCGTCAACGCGTCTAAAATTTCTTCGCGGCTCCACGCGAAGTTAATTCGTTCCAAACGTCCGAGATTTTCCCGGACGACGTCGGCGACGCTCGAAATTTCGGGGTCGCGCAAACGTCGATAAAAAACGCGTTTTTCCAACGCGTCGAACCACGCGTTAAAACGGACGACGGTATTTTCCGGCGACGAATAGACAACCGACTTTTTCATAACTCTTCCTAGCGCTACATCAAGTAGCATTAGACGACAAAATAAAAACCGTCCGCCAAGCGCGAATTTCCCCTGCTCGACGGGCGATTTACGTAAATTTAACAAATGCTTTTAACGGTCGCGTTAAAACGCCGCCGTTACTTTTCCCACTTATCCCGATACCCCGAACCAAATTGGCTCGGATGACAGTTTAGGAAAAACGAGCTAATTTTCTCCAAGTCTTCCGGTCGTTTCCCGAAAAAGTACTTCACGACCAAATAGAACACGCCGAACGATTGCGCGAGAATCGCCCCGACGACGCCGAGATATTCTACCGTAGACGTTCCGACGTTCCACCATAAACGGATAATAATAACGGCGTAAACAACGAAAACCTGCAACAGAACAAAAACGGTAATCCAAAACGCGTACTTTCGCCGCATTGCCTTATCGTCGTCGCGATCTTTTTTCCAAGCGTTGAAAATTGTCTCGCAACGCTCTTCGTAAATGAGTTTATCGGATAGAAAATCTTCGTAAATTTTAGCTTTTGTCGGTCTTGGGGCGCCGCCGACCTTGAACCGTTTTTCCGTTAAAACCTTTTTATCCTCTTCTGTCGACATGGTCGGCCCTATATCCCATCGCAGCTTCCGAAACGCGGAAACGTCGCGCCATCGCTTCAAGGTCTCCTTCGCATTCGTTCCAAACTTGAATAACAAATTCCGTCGGCATCAGAAGCGCCGCCGCGAATTTATTAGCCTCGACTTCAAGACGACGTTCGTCGTCGTTGGTGTAATCGCGCCGATACATATTCAGCTGTTCGTCGGTAATGCTCTGTCGATCCCCGTCAAGATGACCAAGAATCAAGTGTCCCAACTCGTGCGCAATGGTAAATTGATTACGGGTGGCAGAATGTTCGCGATTAACGTAAATCGAATAACTCTTACCCTTCTTGCTAATCATACCGCTAATGGATTTATCTTCAAAATCCGCCGTGTAAATCGTCGCGTTTTTATATCGCGCAAGGCGATGAACGTCGATTGGAAGTTCGTACAAGCCGTATTTTTTCAATTCGGCGACGGCGAGTTCCTCAATTTGAGCGTCGTCATATTTCTTGTTCATTTCGTTTCTCCTTAAAACAAGGCGCAATTCTCCTTACTCCTATGATACCTCAAAACGTCAAAGATTACAACAACCGATAAAAATTTTTATCGGTAACGTTGCGGAGGCGTAAAAATATTATATCCCCTCTTGCGTTTCAATACGAGCGGCATATAATAAAGGCGTCGCGAGGACAGGAAGTCCTTGCCCCTTACGAAAGGCGCCTACAATGAGAAAAACGAAAAAACGTTACGATTCCCGATCGCGGCGCGCAAACCGAATGACCGAACAATATTCGCCGATTCGGTTTTGTTCGTCGAAGAAGCCGCAACCGCCCGTTAAACGAGCGGAGCGCGACAAAGCCGAAGAGCTTTTTGCGAGCGCGCCCGTCGGAGTTGTCGCGTCTTGCGCGACGGCGGCGGACATTGACGCCGAAGTCGATCGTATCGCCGATAGTATTTTTACTCGGTTCGACGCGATGTTTGAACGTCTGAGCAAATGAGCGAGCCCTCTTACTGTTTTTTAACAAACGCCCACGTTTTAAAAATCCACGATAAACAACTCGAACTTAAAGGGGGCGAACAAGGGATCGTTAAAGCGGAGTATCTAGACTCCGCCGTCAACGCGCCGCGAGCGACGTTTGGCGGTTGTTTTTTGCATTGCGACGTTTTCGAAATGGCGGCGGCGTATTTACGTTCCCTTGCTCTAAACCACGCGTTTGTCGACGGCAATAAACGCACCGCCGTCGGCGTCGCGTTGGTTTTTCTTGAACTTAACGGGCAATACCTCGACGAAATCCATCAAGACGCGTTGACGGAACTTGTTTTAGAAGTCGCTTGCGGCGTCGCGGATAGAGAAGTCGTCGCCGACTTCTTTCGGACAAATTGTCGTTCTATACGGTAACGCCCGACGCGTCGAGTTTCTCCGCAAACATAGTTATCCCGCGCAATAATAGCGTCGCCCGACTCTAACGGGCCGTCCGACTATCGAAGGACGCTAAGGGGGTTATAGCTTCTCTTTGTTCAAATTAGTACTTCGAACGTTGCCTAGACGCAAAACCAGTTCGTTTGTAACGTCCGCTCCGGTTATTCTCGACCTCCCTTGGGCTTCGGCCCATTCTTTTGAATAATACCGAATGCTTTCAAGCGACCCCACCCCGTACCGAAACCCATTTACGGGGTATCGTTCCGTAAGAGTCAAATCTGAAAGAGATCGATTGAAATAACAAACCAGCCGAGCGCGTTCGGCGACTTTTTTCTCTCTAATTTGACGAAGAAGAAAAGAAGCGTTTTTTTGTACTCGACGGGAAATTTCCCATCCAAGTTCCAGCGACGCTATTAAAACTTGGAATTTCGCTATTTCAGCCTTGCCCTCAGCCGTAAGCCAAATTTGTTCGAACGATTTCGTCCAAAAAGGGAGTCGAGCGTCATAGAATTGACGGGTAAACTCCACGTTGTTGCCATCGCAATAAACGGAAGCGAATTTAATATCCCCCTCCGTCTCTCGGTAGAATTGCAAGGCTTTTTCCGCCCAGTGCGCGTGGTCGGATGATTTTACCTCCTCTAAAAAGGCTGGGTCAACCTTAAAGTCCGTTAATCGGGCCATAAGTTTTTCCTTCGACTCTTCGAGGCTGTGGTTAAAATCTCCAAGCGCGCCAAGGAAACAGCCTTGTTCGGGAGGCGTTTCGAACTGAATGTCCGCCGTCGCAGGATTAAACCAAACGTCTTCCCTTAGGTCAAAAAAACTATCCTCCGCGAATCCGCGGAAGTGGGACAGTCTTAAAGCGAGCCAATCGACGCGAGGCCGGGCAAATTTGCTCGTATCCCTCAAAGCAAGACCTCCTTTCATATAAACGCGACGTCTCTAAAAATATTCGTTTTTTCCGCGACGCCGCTTGACAAACGTGAATTCACAACGTATAATTTGATTGTTCGAAAGGGTTTTAAAGGGGCGTATCACCTCCCTCAGTCTAACCTTTCGGACGCGCGCGGCGAGGGGCTGCTACCCCCTATGACCCGCGCTTTTTCATTTGTCGGCAAAAGACTTTTCCCTCCTTCCAGAAAAAGTTGAAAATTTTCAGGACGGACTTCTTCTAGGCCATTTTTTAAAACTCAAAAACGGCTTGAAAAAATTTCCCAAAGTTTTGAAAAAAGGGGGGGCAATTTCACGCAAATAACCCAAGTTGCCCAACCGTCCCAAACGTTCCAGCCGCGCTAAACGCCCTAGCCGTGCTAAACGCGCCAACCGTCCCAAACGTTCCAGCCGCGCTAAACGCCCTAGCCGTGCTAAACGCGCCAACCGTCCCAAACGTTCCAGCCGCGCTAAACGCCTAAACGTTGCGTCGTCCGACGTCTTGCGGCGATTGTTGCGCGGTCGCGCCGAGCTTTCGTCGTTCCGGTCGTGTGCCGTTTGCGCGGTCGCTTTTAGCGGCGATTGTTGCGCGGTCGCGCCGCGCTTTCGTCGTTCCGGTCGCGTGCCGTTTGCGCGGT
>JAFSFF010000127.1 GCA_017435375.1 Thermoguttaceae bacterium | reverse complement strand
CGCTACCTTGCGTCGCGTCGTAATTAACGACGGCAACGTCGGAAGGAGACGACAAAGCGTAAAAAGTTCCTTCAGTCCAAGAAGACGACGCCGCGCCCCTTTCCGAACGGACGCGCCACTGGTAATCGACGCCCGCTTCGATCCCGTAAACCAAAGCGCCCGTCGCGTTCGCCTTCGTCGTCTCGACGAGCGTCCAGACGTCGTCGCTCGGCTTCTTGTATTCGACTCGGAAACCCGTCTCGTCGTCCGAAGCGTCCGTCCAACGCAAACGAACGTAAGTACCGGAAGTATCGCTGTTATAACGCGTGAAGTTCAATCCCTTCGGAGCGGCGGGCGGAAGCTCCGCCTCGAACGTCGTCGCGGAGACCGTTTCGCCCCAAGGCGCATTGCCCGTCAAGTCGGTCGTTAGCGCGTTTCCTTTATCAGGCGCTTGCGAATTTGCGGCGAGAGCATAATCGCCGCTCGTCGCGTCTTTTGCCGACGTTCGGATATAAACGAGGTCGTCTTGCGACGGCGTCGCCGCTAAATCGGCGGCTTTTTGGAACGCGGCGTTCGTCAACTCCGTTAATTCGACGATATTAATCTCGCTTCGATCGACCGGAAGATAAATTTCCGGACTCGCGTCTCGAATATCGGCGTATTCGATCGGAGCAACGCTTAACAACTCGCGCGTTTCCAAATTCTCTAAACGCAACCGACGCGTTTTCGGAGTTTGCGACTTCGTTTGCGGTTTGCCCTTAAAAAAACGACTCAGCATAGTCAACCTCGCGCTTTAATAAAATTCCACCAAGAATTCGTTTGCTCGGATTTTCCCACCCGACGCGTTCGAATCTTTCACTTACCTTAAGCCAATCGACCGCGGAATCGCGTCGCTTCTATACTTAAGGGAGGATCAAAAAAAGAATCTGCATATTCGATATTTTTAAAAAAATAACAAAAACAAACGCAACGCGCTACAATCCATTCTACCGTTTATTTCAGCGACGTCAAGTTTTTCAATAAAAATCAACATTTTTTCGCTAATTCAAACCTCCGCTTAATTACCTAAGACTAACGTTTATATCGGAAAATAAAACGCGCCGCCGAGATTTCGTCTCGACGGCGCGCTTTCGTCGGGATTTCTACTAAACTCAAACCCCGTTATCGTTCGACTTCAACGCTCAACGCTTGAACGCGTATTCGAAAAGCGGCGCTTCGCCCGGGATAACGATTCGCGTTTCGAAACCGGGTTTGTCCTCCGCGAAGTCGATCACGCGACCGCCGCGCAGAAGATCGCCGTAGGTCTCGACGCCGGTTTTGCGTCCGTACGCCAAGACGACGCCCTTGTACTCGCCGATGTAATCGTTGTTGTGTTCGTGTCCGACGAAAAGCGCCTCCAGGTCGCCCCGTTGAATCGCCGCCGCGACCAAACCGCTGTTAACTCGCGGCGACGCCGGGTTTTCGCCGCGAATCCCGATAACGCCCTCCTTCGCTTTGTACGTTTCGCCTTCTTTGTCGTGCAGCTCCCAAAACTCCGGCGTCGGGATGTGGAAGAACGCCGCCGACGGAACCGGCGCGCCGTTTTCCGCCTCCGCTTTTTCGCTTTCGCTCATATACCAAGCGATCTGCGCCGGTTTGATCCAGTCGTATTCCCAAGAAACGACCTTTGAAAGAGCGTTGATACGCGGGTTGTCGCTCAAACGACAGTACGAGTGCGAGTCGAAGAGCCAAATGCGACGCTTCTCTTTCCCGTCGGCGCCGAGAATCGGAATAAAGCAGTTGCCGGCGCCGGGCAACTCCGGAACGTCGCGCGTCATATTCAGCGGCGACTTCGAGAATTCGACGTAGTGCGCCTTGGCCGGAACCTTGCGCTCGTGGTCGTGGTTCCCCAACGTGATCGCGAACGGAACGCCCGCCGCCTCGAACGGTTCGCAGACGCGGCGCCAAGCCTCCGCGAAACCGCCGTCGATCGCCGTCGCGTCGAGCCACACAATGTCGCCGGTAACGATCGCCAAATCGGGCTTCGTTTCGACCAAGAGTTTGCGGACGTTTTCGAGCGTTTGCTCGGCGCGCTTGAGTCCGTCCGCGCAGTTGTAACCGAGGTGCAAGTCCGTTACCTGCAAGATTCGGAAGCGACCGTCTTTGAAGCGCATCGCCGGAGCGCGACCGGACGCCGCGTTCTCTTCGCCGACGGCGCGACCCGCTTCCAACGCAAGGGGCGCCGCCAAAGCCGACGCTAAAAACGTTCGACGCGAAAAAGCCATTTTTCTCTCCTTATTAATATAACGTCAATAACGACAAAACAACCGCGCCGACGAGCGCTCGGGAAAACCGTCCCGAACCTCGAACGGCGCCGCCGCGATCAGTCGGTCAACTCGACCGCGATTTTTTTGTTCCCCTTGGCCGGGACTTCAAGCGTCAACGGCGTCGTTTCGGCGTTCGAATATTGAACCGGCAAAAGCTGTTCGATAACCAACGCGTCCTTGTCGTACTCGGGCGGGTCGCCGACGCCGTCGTAACCTTGTTCCTTTTGCCACTCTTCGAGCGTCAGGCCGTCGATCGTCTGAACTTCTTTCTTCACAACGACTTTATACGAACCCGGCAACGCGCCGTCGTTCGGACGGTCGGTCGTTAGCGTAAATTTTCCGTCCGCGTCGGTTCGGCCCGCCGCCAAACTGTTCGGAACGTCCGTCGCCGAACGAAACTCCAACGTCGCGTCCGCGACCGGCTCGCCGTTGAGCGTAACGACGCCCGCCGCCGGAACCAACTCGGCGCGCGACCCGCCTCCGGAACCCCCGCAACCGACGCAAACCGACGCGACGAAAACCGCCGTAAAAAACACGATTTTTTTCATTATCGTCGTCCTTTCTTTCGTCGCTAATCGTTACATCGCAACCGTTTCGCCGCCGTTGATCGAGCCTGTCGCGCCCCAAACGCCGAACGGCGACTTGCCCTCGTCGAATGGCTCGTCTTGCCGGTTTCTTTGAAGGGCAACGGCGCCGAAAGATCGCCGCAGTCGACCGTTTCGCTAATGAAGCGCACCGAACCGTCCGCAAAAACGCCGTTGACGCCGCCCGTGTGATAACTCGACGCCGTGCAAATAAGCGAGTCGCTCCAAGAAACGCCGCACGACGGGCCGTTCGGCGGCATCACCGTATGGAAACGCGAGAAGTTCGGGTAATACATCCCAAAAAGCGAACCGGAACCGGCGTGCGTTTTCGCGGAACTAACGTATTGCCCGTTGTTGCCGACGAGCGTCAAGCAGTTCGCTTTCGGATTGCCGCCCCAAAGGTCGCCTTCGGCCCAACCGCTGCGAACTTGCGTGTCCGTATCGTCCGTGAAACGACCGCGCGGACTCGAACAGCGTTCCGAAATAAGGATCGTATTGCTCGTTCCGTCGGTGATCGCGGCGAGCGACGGACAGGAACCGCGACCGTAACCGCCTAACTCGCTTTTCACCATCGAAAAAGCGGAACGACGGTTTTGCGGGCAGTTGGCGTTCGTACTTCGGCAATCGTCGTGCCAACCGCGACCGTTGATACCGTCCGCTTCGCTAAAACGGTAACTCGTCGCCGCAAAAGGTTTAGCGTATCCCGTTTCTTGATAACCGTTCGTAACGTTCCCGTCGGACGGGCAACAGAGCGTTTGAATAACGCCCAAAAACGCTTCGCAGTTGTCGAACGGTTCAATTTCCCAAGGCCCGTATTCGCCGTTCCCGGACGCGAGAACCTGATAGCGCCCCTGTTGTTCGAAGTGAGGAAGCATCCCGACAAACGGCGTGTAGTCGCGCGGACGGCGACCGCCGAGTCCGAATCCCGGCAAATGCCCGCACGTGTCGGCGTAGTTTTGAATAGCGAGCCCAAGCTGTTTCAAGTTGTTCGTGCATTGCATCCGACGCGCCGCCTCGCGGGCCGCTTGAACCGCCGGGAGAAGAAGACCGATCAAGATGCCAATGATCGCGATCACAACCAACAACTCGACCAGCGTGAAACCTAGGCGAGAAAGTCTGCCCCCCCCCATTTTGACGTCCGATAATTCGTGTCCAACGTATGTTCCTTTCGTGAAGAAGGCCGACGCGTCGAACCGCAACTCCTTCGTTTAAACCGGCGGTTCGATTAAACGCGTTCCAATAAATGAAAAGGTTTTGTTCGCCGCGACGGGCGAACCGTCCAATAAGACGATTATAAACGCCGCGAAAAGTAAAGTCAAGAAAATTCCGCGGTTTCGTTCAAAAAAAAGCAAAACGCGCCGCCGAGTTTCCTCGACGGCGCGTTTTCGGTTAACGACTAACGTCTTGCGACGTCAAACGTTACTTCGCCAAGTCGTCTTCGCAAACGACGCGGAAACCGACGTTGTGAACCGGTTGCCAGCTTTCGTAGTCGCGACGAACGCCGGAACGCGCCCACTTCGGACGGTCGTTCCAGGAACCGCCGCGCGCGACCTTTTTAACCGTCGCGTCGCCGGACTCGCGACCGTCCGCCGCGTTGTACGGGTACGGTTTGTAGTCGCTCGACGTCCACTCGGAAACGTTCCCGAGCATATCGTAGAGGCCCCACGGGTTCGGCGCGTACGAACCGACGTCGGTCGCGATCATTTGACCGTCGTCGACATTGTCGATTCGCGGAATGTACGCCAGCCAATCGGCCGGGTTCGCGACCGGTTGCGGGTTGACGCCGTTGACGACGAAGAGCTTCGTCTTCACGTCGGCCAAGTTTTCGAACTTCGAGAAATCGACGTCGCCGTCGCCGTACCAAGCGGAGGTCGCGGAACCGGCGCGCGCGGCCCATTCCCATTCGGCTTCGGTCGGAAGACGGAATTTCTTACCGGTCTTTTCGCTCAACCAAGCGCAGAATTCGGTCGCGCGAGCTTGCGAAATCCGGATGACCGGTTGGTTCGGCAAGTTCGCCGGGTAGCCCGGGAGAACGTGGTCTTTGTGCCATTGGTCGATGAAGCGGCTGTCGTGCGTCGCGTCGAAGAGCTTGTACATCGCGTTCGTCGTTTCGGTCGTCGCCATCCAGAACGGCTTTTCGATCGTAACGGCGGAACGCGGGAACTCGTCCGCGAACCCGTTTTCGTCGCCCATCGCGAACGAACCGGCCGGAATGCGCGCCATCTCGAACGAAACGCCCTCTTCCAGCGCGACGGTCGCTTTTTGCGACGAAACGACCGAAACGGCGTATTCTCCGCCTTGTTTCGCGGCGTCGTTCGCGGCGGTCGCGGCGTTTTGCATCGCTTTCGCCTTCGCGGCGTCGAACGGCCAGTTCGCGACTTCCGGCGCGGAGCGGTCGAGTTCCGGTTGTTCTTCCGGAGCGACGAACGCCGGGCGGTTCTTCTTCGCTTCGTCGTAATAGTACGCGTCGGTTTCGAAGTTGAGGTCGTTGTCGGCGTAAAGTTTCTTCAGCTCGACGTAACGATCAGAAACGGCTTTGACGTGTTTGCCGGTTCCGCGTTCTTTACCGGCTTCGACGATTTCCGTCCACGAACCGAAGTACGGAACGTTCAGGTCGATCCAGCAATAGAGGCGACGCCACGACTCTTCGTCGAGTTTGACGCCGTGGTGGCCTTTCTTCAACATTTGCACAAGTTCCGACGTCGAAACGTGGTACTCCATCGGCTTGAAGACGTAAACGTCGCTTTCCGGGCCCGGGCGGCGCGTGTAACGGTGCAACGCGTGGTAGGCCTTCGAGAAGTTGCGTTGGGCGCGACTCGTGTCGGCGAAGTTCGGGCGGTCGGCTTCGGAACCGTCGTGGCAACCGACGCAGTATTTGTCGAGAATCGGCTGAACTTCGCCCTCGAACGAGAACGGACGCTCCGGCCCGTAGAACTCGGTCAGGTCGACCGGCGGCTTGGTGCGAGCGATCGTCGTTTGGGTCGGCGAAACGTCGTTTTGCGTTTCGTGGCAACCGATGCACGATTGGTTTTCGCCCGGCATACCGACGAACCAAGAACGCATCGTTTGGACGGCGGCGCCCTCCGCGTCGAGCGGTTGCAGGACGACCGGGGTGTTCGCCGGGATTTTGAACGCGGCGCTCCCGTCTTCGTAGACCGGAACTTCGCCGAGGAGACGACGGCCGTCCCAGCAGCTTTCGACGCCGAAAACGTCGTGGCCGCCGACGCCGCGATAACCGTAGCTAACGGCGTAAACGCGGAGCTTCTTGACCGTCCCCTTCGGAACGTTCGGGAGACCTTGGCCGAAGTAAACGTCGGTGATGAAGACGTTCGAGTCTTTTTGGCCCGGAACGG
>JAFSFF010000126.1 GCA_017435375.1 Thermoguttaceae bacterium | reverse complement strand
TTATACCAGAACTAAAATTCCTTGCAAGCCATAGCACGGGCGAGCGGAACGCCAAGGAACGTCGCATTATACCAGAACTAAAATTCCTTGCAAGCCATAGCTTTGCCTATCGTCGTGTTTGTTTTGTGCGATTATACCAGAACTAAAATTCCTTGCAAGCCATAGCGTTTTGTCGCTTTTGCGCGCGCCGGGCGCGATTATACCAGAACTAAAATTCCTTGCAAGCCATAGCGTTGCGACGAATGAAAGATTGGCGTTTCGTCCGCGAAGCCCAAGCGGCCTTAGACGACCCGAATACGGCGCGCCGCGTCGATATGAAGCGTTATCTAGAACGCTTCGCCGAATCTCAAATCGCCGAGTCTCCAAACTAACCGACGCAGCTTCGTTTCGTCGCTCGCTTACGAAAATACGTTCCGAGCGTCGCTTTCGGAAAAATCGCGCGAAGCCCCTTCAACAACGCGCCGGAACGCGGTATAATGGGGCGTTTTCTCCGTTTTTTGTCGTTTTTCGCCCTTTTTCCCGAAAGGTTTCGCCGATGACCGCCCCCTACCGCGTTTCCGTTTCCCGACTCGCCGCCTCCGAAGCGATCGTTCCCGGCTCGAAGTCGCTGACGAACCGCGCCCTCCTCCTCGCCGCGTTGGCCGACGGAACGTCCGAATTGACCGGCGTTTTAGACTCCGAGGACGCCCGGCTGATGCTCGAATCCCTCCAAGCGCTCGGGATCGAAATCGACTTCGACGCCGACGCTTGCCGCGCCGTCGTCAAGGGGCGAGGCGGCGACTTCCCGGTCAAATCGGCGGAACTTTACGTCGGCAACAGCGGAACGACCGCCCGCTTTCTGACCGCGGCGCTCGCGTTCGCCGACGGCGGCGAGTACCGAATCGACGGGAAACCGCGAATGCGCGAACGTCCGATCGGCGACCTCCTGACGGCGCTTAGCGCGCTCGGTTGCGACGTCGTCGCGGAAGCCGGGAACGACTGCCCGCCGCTGATTATCCGCGGAAAACGCGACGTCGGCGGCGAAATCGGAATCGCGGCGAACGTTTCGAGCCAATTTTTGAGCGGTCTCCTGATGGCGGCGCCCCTTGCGAAGCGCGGCGTCGTCGTCAATATCGACGGCGACCTCTCGTCGCGGCCTTACGTCGCGATGACGCTCGAAACGATGCGGGCGTTCGGCGTCGCGGTCGAGTCCGACGCGGCGTTTCGGCGTTTCTCCGGCTTCGACTCCGGCGCTTACCGCGGCCGCGTTTACGCGATCGAACCGGACGCGTCGGCGGCGAGCTACTTCTTCGCGCTCCCGGCGATTTTGGGCGGCGAAATAACGATTCGCGGCCTTTCGCGGCGTTCGCTGCAGGGCGACGTCGGTTTCGTCGACTGCTTGGAGCGGATGGGTTGCGCCGTCCGCTGGGACGACGACGCGATTACGGTCGAACGCAAAACGCTTTCCGACGGGACTTTAGCGCCGCTGACCGGAATCGACGTCGATATGAACGAAATCAGCGACGTCGCGCAAACGCTTTCGGTCGTCGCGCTCTTCGCCGATTCGCCGACGCGGATTCGCAACGTCGCGCATATGCGGCGCAAGGAGACCGACCGGGTGTCGGCGGTCGCGACGGAGCTGCGCAAGTTCGGCGTCCGCGTCGACGAGTTCGAAGACGGCCTCCAAATTTGGGCCGGGCCGAACGTCGAGTTAAACGGCGCGAGTATCGCAACTTACGACGATCACCGAATGGCGATGAGTTTCGCGCTCGCGGGCCTTCGCATTCGGGGCGTCGAAATCGAAGACCCGGGCTGCGTCGCGAAAACTTATCCGAACTTTTTCGCCGACTTGGAAAAAGCGACGCGTCCGGTCGACGCCGACTGACCGGAAACGCCGCGACCGCCGGGTTTGCGCCGGGCGTTTTTCTCCGGCTTTCCCGAATTTCCCTGTTTCCTCAAATCTCCCATTTTTCCCGTTTTGCGCCGGTCGTTTCGCGACGTTTTCTCCTCGTTCGTCGGGGATTAAGACGTCGCGAAACGGCGTTTTGACGTTTTTCGCCGTTTTTCGCCGCCGCTTTTTCGCGCCGAGTCTTTTTCGGCGTTTATTTTTTCTCATTTTTCTCCTTTTTCTCTTTTTTCAAAACGCGTTTCGCTCCGTTTTTTCCGCGCGAAATTGCGTCGATCGCGTCAAAAATCGCCGAAAATTTTATCGACCTTGGACGTCCGGCGTCCTACGTTCGCTTGACGCGGCGGTCGAGTCGGTTTATCCTTTGAGTACAAAAGGGCGCGGCGAACCGTTCGCGCTTTTTCGTCCGATTTTCTCCCTCGCTATTTGAAATCCGAAACAAATGTCAAATAATCAAAATCCTCCGCTTTACGCTCGCCCGGACGCCGGAACGGACAAAACGCGTTGGCAACGGCTCGACGCGCACCTCCGCCAAGTCGCCAACCTCGCCGCCGGACTCGCGCCCGACTCGAAAACGTCGCCGCTCGACGCGCCGGAAACCGCCGAAAACGCGACGCGTCTTTACCCGTTTATCCTCGGCTTATTACACGACTTAGGCAAAGCTCATCCAAAATTTCAAACGTACCTCGAAGAGGCGGCGCAAGCGGAAGCGGACGGAACCGGCGAAAAACGCCGCGCTCCGATCAAGCACTCGGAAGCGGGCGCCGCTTGGGCGATTCAAACATTCGGGCGGTTCCTCGGAACGCTCTTCGCTTACGTTGTCGCCGGGCATCACGCGGGCCTTCCGGATTACTTAACCGACGGCTCCGCGTCGCTTTGCAACCGTTTGCAAAAGGGCGGTCAAACGACGCTCCAACAACTCCAAAGGAACGCGACCGAGCGTCTCGCGCCGTTCGTCGCGGAGATTGAAAAGGTCGCGCCCCTTCTCGCCGGCGACGGTTCCGACGAACTCGGCCGCCCCGTCGGGTTGACGCAAAGCAATTTGCACTTCTTCGTTCGCTTCCTTTTTTCGCGCCTCGTCGACGCGGACCGGCTCGACTCGGAAGCGTTCGGCGACCCGGAAACGGCGGCGAGTCGGGGAAAATTCGCGTCCATCTCGGCGCTTTACGCAAAATTTAACGCCTATATGGAGCGTTTCGCCCCGGAAAATCTCCCGCCGAGCGCCGACGCGACGACCGAACGCGTCCGCCGTCTCCGCGCCGACGTTTTAACCGCTTGCCGCGAGAAGGGCCGAAACGACCCGCGAAATCGCCTTTACGAACTGACCGTCCCGACCGGCGGCGGCAAAACGCTGTCGAGTTTGGCGTTCGCGCTCGAACGGGCGAAGGCGTCGGGTCTCGACCGCGTCGTTTACGTCGTTCCTTACACGAGCATTATCGAGCAGACGGCGGCGATTTTCCGCGAAATCTTCGGCGACGCGAACGTCGTCGAACACCATTCGAATTTCGACGCGGAGGAAACGGCGGCGAAGCGCGCTTCGCAAAACGCTTCGAAAAACGGGCCGGAAATCGACGACGAAGCCGTCTCCGAATACGCGTTAAAAGCTCGGCTCGCGGCGGAAAACTGGGACGCTCCGATTATCGTTACGACGAGCGTTCAATTTTTCGAGTCGCTTTATTCGGCGCGGGGCTCGCGTTGCCGGAAACTTTGGCGGCTCGAGCGTTCGGTCGTCGTTTTGGACGAGGCGCAAACGCTCCCGCCGCGGCTGTTATCCCCTTGCGTCGCGGCGCTTAAAGCGTTGCCGGAGCTTTTCGAAACGACGCTCGTTCTCTGCACCGCGACCCAGCCGACGTTGAGCCAACTCAAAAAATTGGCGCCCCACGACAAGACGAAAGAGACGCCGGAACTCCCGCCGCCGACGCCGATCGTCGACGACGCGTCGGAACTTTACGCGACGTTGGCTCGCGTTCGTTACGTCTTCGACGAGAATTTGAACCCCGACCCGAGTTGGGCGGAGAACCCAAGCGTTCGTTGGGCGCAAATCGCGACCGAGTTGGAGGCTTGCGGCAAAACCGTCTCAACCGACTCGACCGACTTAATCAACCCAACCGACGCAACCGCCGCCCAGATCGCCGAGATTAAGAAGCGGCTCGGCCTCGCAAGAGGCGACGTCGCGGACGTTCTTTGCGTCGTCAACACGCGCCGCGACTGTTACGACCTTTACGAAGAGCTGAAACGCCGCGACGCGGAGGCGGAGGCCCGCGCTCGAGAGGCCGGAACGTTCGACGAATCGACGGCGCCGATTACGATCGCGCTTTCGGCGTTAATGTGCGGCGCGCACCGAGCGGAGGTCGTCGAGCAAATCCGCGAAATTCTCGCAAGGAACCGCGCTCTTCCGCCGGAGCGTCGCCGACCGTTGCGGGTCGTATCGACGCAAGTGATCGAAGCGGGCGTCGACGTCGACTTCCCGGTCGTTTTCCGCGCGTTGGCCGG
>JAFSFF010000125.1 GCA_017435375.1 Thermoguttaceae bacterium | reverse complement strand
CGATTTCGCCGTTTTCCATTTCGGCGCGGAGTCGGTCGGCGATTCGGCGGCCCAACGTTTCGACGCCGAACCCGGTCGCGGCGGACGTTTCGAGCGGCGCCGCGTCGTTCGTTTTCTCGTTTGCTTGAACTTGCTCTTGAACTTGCTCTTGAACTTGCTCTTGAACTTGCTCTTGAACTTGCTCGGGGGTATCTCCTTGAATCGCGCCGATTGCGTCGTCCCGTTTCGTCGCGACGTCGAGCGTTGGAACGTCGGCGGGAATCCCGAGTTCGGCGCCGAAATCGGGCGGGAAATCGGTCGACGCGGCGGCGCGACAACGCAAAATGAGCGACGCGTCGGCGAAAACCCGTTTTAACCCAAGTTGCGCAAGGGCGCGGGGCGACGGTTCCGACGGCGCGGCGGTTTTTCCGCTTTCTCGATCTTTTCCGCTTTCAGGAGGCGCGTTTTCCGACGACGTTTGATTTGTTTGAAAATCGGCGCTTTTTTTGTTGTTTTCAAAAACGCTTGTTTTCTCGGCGTCTTGAACGTTTTCGACGCCCGCCGAGTCGACGAGAACGAACGCGACGTCGTCGACGGTCAATTCCGTTTCGAGGTAGTCGCGGGTCGTTCCGGCGACGTCGGAGACGAGCGCGGCGGCGTTTTCGGTCGCGGCGTTTTTCGCGCCGAACGTTTGAACGAGTCGGTTGTAAAGCGAGCTTTTGCCGGCGTTTGGAAGTCCGGCGAGAACGACGCGCGGCGCCCGGTCGAGCGTTCCCCGGGAGCGCGTTCGGTCGAGCGTTTCGTCGATTTGGGAAATCGCGTTTTCGAGTTGCGTCCGAATCTCGTCGGTCGAAACGAACTCGATATCCTCTTCGACGAAGTCGAACCCGGCTTCGAGGTTGCAAAGAACGTCGAAAAGCGTTTCGCGGAGGGCGCCGAACGCGCGCGAAAGGTTCCCGGCGAGTTGCTCGAGCGCCGTTTGAAGTTCGCCGTCGGAGCGGGCGTCGATCGCGCCGAGTATCGCTTCCGCTTGCGTTAAGTCGATGCGACCGTTGAGGAAAGCGCGGAGCGCGAACTCGCCGCGGCGCGCGAGTCGAGCGTTTCCAGTCGAGCAAATCGAACGGACGACGGCGTCGAGAATCGGCGGCGCGCCCGGCAGGTGCAGCTCGACGGCGCGTTCGCCGGTAAAGCCGCGTCCGGACGGCCAATAAAAAAGGGCGCAACGGACGAGACGCGGCGGCTCGAACGGCGCGGCGACGTCTTGTCGTTTAACGGCGGCTCGCGTTTCGTCGGCGTTTTGTCGTTCGACGTCGGCGAAAACGGCGGAGTCGACGAAATTGGCAAACGTCGACGTTGCAACGGGTTGCGTTTTGGTTCCCCAAGGCGCGAGCCAGCCGGAAACGACCGCCGGACGCTCGACGTCCGGGACGACCGCCGACGGCGAAACGGGGGCGAACGGCGCGAGTTCTTCCGGCGTTTCGGGCGGGAAGTCGGCGCTTGGGCGGCGGAAAAAGAAGAGGGGCGCGACGGCGTCGAGAACCGCGTCCCCGGAGAGGCGAACGATTCCGCGGCGCGCGTTCCCTTGCGCCGACGCCTGCGCGACGATCGTTTCGTCGGCGTTCATCGAATTTTGTCGCTTTCTTATGTTCTTAAAAAACGCCGGTTTAAAAGGCGCGTTTGAAAATGTTGAAAAACGTTTCTTGAATTTGAAAATCAAACGGTCGACGGGGTCGAGCGCGTTCGGGCCGACTTTCGCCGAGTTGAACGATTTTGCGGCGGCTTTTCTTCAACCGTCGAAGCGATTATACCCGATTTTCCGGCGTCGACAAGCCCCGAAGTCGGTTGCGGCGCGGCGCGAAATCAATAAAGCGGAGCGACGGAGGCGGAGCGGGGCGCAATTCGAGCAAACGGCGGCGCAAACCGCGAAAAAAAAGGCGTTTTTTCGACTTTTTACCGCTTTTGAGCGTTCGGCGCTTGCGTCGCGCTTTGGCGTCCGGTATAATCGACGGCGTCGAAATTTTCTAAGCGCCGCGGGCGGAGCGGAAGCGCAACGTCGGCGCGCGGATTTGTTAAGATAAAGGAACAAGAATGAAACGAACGATTTGGGCGGCGGCGCTCGGTTGTTGCGTCGGACTCGGCGGCGTCGCGGCGGCGTTCGCGGCGGACGGTTCGGCGTCGACGCAAAACGTCGCGCTTCGGAACCTTGCGTTCGACGCGGAGGTTTGGGCCTCGAACGAACACAGCGCTCCTTACGCGGCTTTCGCCGCGATCGACGGCGACGTCGCGCCTAAATTAGGCGGGGGCGATCGCGGACGTTCTTGGGTTGTCGACGGCGAAAAAACGGGCGGAAAGGCCGACTTCGAGTTGACTTGGGACGAACCGCGCGCCGTTTCGACGGTCGTTTATTACGGGCGCACCGGGGCGGCGATGTTGAACGAGGTCTTCCGCGATTACGAGATTTGGCTCGACGACGACGAAACGCCGGTCGCGTCCGGAACGTTCGAAATGATTCACGGCCCGCAGTTCGTCGAGTTCGAAAAGCGCGCCGTTTCGACCGTTAAAATTCGATTTTTGAACGGTTACAAAGGCGGGCTTCATTGGGGCGCGTCCGAAATCGCCGTTTTCGAACGCCGCCCGACGCCGGAAGAATTAGACGCGGCGGTCAATCCGGAAGCGGCGCGACCGCCCCTTGAAGAGACGCTCGAAGGTTTCCGCGACGCCGGAATGCCGGACGAAATCGTTTTCGCCGTCCGCAAACCCAGTTTCGACGGGCATTGGTACGCGAATATCGGCTACTACTCCGACAACGTTTGTCGTTTGCCGTTTCCAATGGGAAGCGGCGGCGGGATTTACGCTTACAACGTCGTTACGAAAAAGACGCGCCCGATTATCGAAGATCCGCGGGGAAACTTTCGCGACCCGCAAGTTCATTACGACGGCAAGCGCATCCTCTTTTCTTACCTCCCGGCGGGGAAAAAACACTACAGCCTTTACGTTATAAACGCCGACGGCACGGGGCTTACGCGTCTTACCGGCGAAGAGACGGACGAACCGCTGAAGCTTCCGGAAGGCGTCGAGCCGTCGACGTCGACGGAGTTTCGTTCTTCCGCCGCGCATCTTGGGAACGCTCGCGACTTCGCGCCGCCCGGTTGGGACGATTACGAGCCGACTTGGCTTCCGGACGATTCGATCGTCTTCTGCTCGACCCGCGCCAAGCGTTACGTCGGCTGTTGGGTAACGCACGTCGGAACGATTTATAAACGCTTGCCGGACGGGACGATACGCGAACTTTCTTGCAACGTCGAACAGGACAACACGCCTTGGGTTCTTTCGAACGGGCAAATCGCTTATATGCGCTGGGAGTACGTCGACCGCAGCCAGCTCGACTATCACCATCTTTGGACGATGAACCAAGACGGAACGCGTCAACAAATTTTGTACGGCAACCAAAAGCCGGGCGCCGTCATTCTCGCGCCGAAGTCGGTTCCGGATTCGAAAAAAATCGTTTGCACCTATTCGCCGGGACACGGAATCAAGGAGCATTACGGCCCTATCGCCTTAATCGATCCGAGTTACGGCCCGGACGATTCGCGCGGTTTGAAAATAATCTCTCGTAACAATAATCACAGCGACCCTTGGGCGTTCGACGAAACGAAGTTTATGACGGCGTCGCGAACGCAAATCAAACTCCTCGACGAACGCGGTCGGGAAACGACCCTTTACCAACTTCCGCAAGAGCTGATCGAACAAGGGTTTTACGTCGGCGAACCGCGTCCGCTCGCTCCGCGCGAACGAGAGCCGCTCTCCCCCGACGCGACCGACCCGACGCAAGCCGAAGGAACGATCGCCCTTTTGAACGTCTACGTCGGTCGTAAAATGCAAGACGTCGAGCCGGGAACGATTACGGAGCTCCTTGTTTACGAAACGCTTCCGAAGCCGGTGCATTACAGCGGCGGCACGGAGATGACGAGCATGCGCGGCACGTTCACGATCGAGCGGCTCTTGGGGCGCGTCCCGGTTTCGGAGGACGGTTCGGCGTACTTCCGCGTTCCGGCGAACCGTCCGATTTTCTTCTTGGCGATGGACGCGCAAGGTCGCTGCGTTAAGCGGATGCACTCGTTCACGTCGGTAATGCCCGGCGAGAATTTGAGTTGCGTCGGCTGCCACGAGGAGCGCGTCGAGACCGCCGCGTCGGACGAAAAGAACCGCTTGATGGAAATAATGAAGAATCCGCCGTCGAAAATCGAGCCGATCGAGGGCGTTCCGGAGGTCTTTAGTTTTACTCGCGATATTCAACCGATTTTGGACAAACACTGCCTCGAGTGTCATAATCCGGATCGCGAGGAGGGCGGTTTCA
This sequence comes from Thermoguttaceae bacterium, assembly GCA_017435375.1. GTDB lineage: Bacteria > Planctomycetota > Planctomycetia > Pirellulales > Thermoguttaceae > RUG369. Next base: position 3,500 of record JAFSFF010000125.1, on the reverse strand, counting down.
ACGTTTCGGGACACTGGTCGCCGATGTACACGATTAGTTACGCGCACCTGAATTGGCGTAAACTCTTGGGCGACAACCGCAACCGAGCGAAGAGCAACTTCGGCCCTTACGAGATCGGCTCCGGTTCGAGTCGGCTCTTGAAACTTATCGACGAGAAACACGGCGGCGTCGAATTGTCGAAAACGGAGCGCGACGTCGTTCGTTGCTGGCTTGACGCGGGCGCCAACTACGCCGGAACTTACGCCGCGTCGGCCGCCGGGGCGATCGGCTATTATATGCTGAACCGGCCGGTTCGCAACGAGAAAGATTGGCCGGAAACCGCCGCGATGCAAGAGGCGATTTCGCGCCGTTGCGACGGGTGTCATACGCCGCCGAATCCGAAAGAGGGCTTCGGCGTCTACGATCTTTTCCGCGATTACTACTCGTACCGCAACCCGGACGACGCGACCGATATGTTTATTCCGCACGACTTATCGCAAGCGCACGGACGTTTCAGTCGCTTGGAGATTTTCGACCTGTCGTATCCGGAGCTTTCAAAAGCGGTTAGAGGGCCGTTGTCGAAGGCGGCGGGCGGTCTCGGCGTCTGCGAAGCGAAGTCCGGCAAACCCGTTTTTACCGACAAAGACGACCCCGATTACCAAACGATTTTGGCCGGAATCGAGCGCGGTCGCCGTTACATTTTGGAGGAGGACAACCGTCCGGAAATGATCGTTCCGAGTCCGAACAACGGCCCTGATTGCCCGCAAAAGTTCGTTCCGCGTTGGGCGTACCTGCGCGAAATGATCCGATACGGAATTCTTCCGGTCGACTCCGACCCGAGCGCGAGTTACGACCCTTACGAACTCGACGAGAAATATTGGCGTTCCCTTTGGTATAAACCGGAAACAAAGAAAGGAACGGAGCCGAAACCGGTTGCGACGGAATAACGCGCCGTTAATTGTCGTTTTCAAAGGTTCGACGAAAACCGGCCTTTGACGCGATTTTGACTTTGCTCGAACGGTCGTTTGACGGCGCTTTTCGAGCGACGTTGGACGGTCGTTTTTTGCGACTTGCGACAAGCGACGCGGCGTCGGCGAAGGAAAAGGCGCGAGCGTTCCGGCGAAACGCGCCGTAAACGTCGCGCAAAATCAAACGTTTTGGGGCTTTTTACATCTTTTTCGCGCTCGTCGCTTGCAACGCGTTTGGGCGTCCGGTATAATTAATCCAGTCGAAATTTTTTGAGCGTCGCGGGCGGAGCGGAAGCGCAACGTCGGCGAACGCGGAGTCGTTACGATGAAGGAAAGAAAAATGAAACGAACGATTTGGGCGGCGGCGCTCGGTTTCTGCGTCGGCGCGTTCGGCGTCGGACTGGGCGACGTCGTGTCGACATTTGCGGCGGACGGTTCGGCGTCGGCGCAAAACGTCGCGCTTCGGAACCTTGCGTTCGACGCTGAAGTTTGGGCGTCGAGCGAATACGACGGTTCTTACGCGGCGCTCGCGGCGATCGACGGCGTCGTCGCGAAGGCCTTGTCGCGTTCCGACCGGGGAAACGCTTGGTGCGTTCGCGGCGATAAAACTAACGGCAAAGCCGACTTCGAGCTGACTTGGGAAGAGCCGCGCGCCGTTTCGACGGTCGTTTATTACGGGCGCACCGGGTCGGCGATGATGGAGGAGGTCTTCCGCGATTACGAAGTTTACCTCGACGACGACGAAACGCCGGTCGCGTCCGGAACGTTCGAAATGATCGACGGCCCGCAGTTCGTCGAGTTCGAAAAGCGCGAAGTTTCGACCGTTAAAATTCGATTTTTAAACGGTTACGAAGGCGGACTTAATTGGGGCGCGTCCGAAATCGCCGTCTTCGAACGCCGTCCGACCGCCGAAGAGTTGGCCGCGTCGGTCAATCCGGAAGCGGCGCAACCGCCCCTCGAAGAGACGCTCGAAGGCTTCCGCGAAGCCGGAATGCCGGACGAAATTATCTTCGCCGTTCGCAAACCGGGGCTCGACGAACACTGGTACGCGAACATCGGCTACTACGCCGACAACGTTTGCCGTTATCCGTTCCCGTTGGGAACCGGCGGCGGAATCTACGCTTACAACGTCGTTACGAAGGAAACGCGCCCGATTATCGAAGACTCGCAAGGGAACTTCCGCGACCCGCAAGTCCATTACGACGGCGAGCGCATCCTCTTTTCTTACCTCCCGGCGGGGAAAAAACATTACAGTCTTTACGTTATAAACGCCGACGGCACGGGACTTACGCGCCTTACCGGCGAAGAGACGGACGAACCGCTCAAGCTCCCCGAGGGCGTCGAACCGTCGAACGCGACCGACTTCCGCATGTCGGCGGCGCCCCTCGGGAACGCTCGCGACTTCGCGCCGCCCGGTTGGGACGATTACGAGCCGACTTGGCTTCCGGACGATTCGATCGTTTTCTGCTCGACCCGCGCCAAGCGTTACGTCGGCTGCTGGATGACGCACGTCGGGACGCTCTATAAACGCTTGCCGGACGGGACGATACGCGAACTTTCCTGCAACGTCGAACAGGACAACACGCCTTGGGTTCTCTCGAACGGCCAAATCGCCTACATGCGTTGGGAGTACGTCGACCGCAGTCAAGTCGACTATCACCACCTTTGGACGATGAACCAAGACGGCACGCGTCAACAAATCCTGTACGGGAACCAAAAGCCGGGCGTCGTTATCCTCGCGCCGAAGTCGGTTCCGGACTCGAACAAAATCGTTTGCACCTACTCGCCGGGGCACGGCATAACCGAGCATTACGGCCCTATCGCCTTAATCGACCCGGTTTACGGCCCGGACGACCCGCGCGGTCTCGAGATGATTTCGCGCAACAACAATCACAGCGACCCTTGGGCGTTCGACGAAACGAAGTTTATGACGGCTTCGCGAACGCAAATCAAACTCCTCGACGAACGCGGTCGGGAAACGACCCTTTATCAACTCCCGCAAGAGTTGATCGACCAAGGATTTTACGTCGGCGAACCGCGTCCGCTCGCCCCGCGCGAACGGGAGCCGATCGCTCCGGACGCGACCGACCCGACGCAAGAGGAAGGAACGATCGCTCTCTTGAACGTCTACATCGGCCGCAAGATGCAAAACGTCAAGCCGGGAACGATTAAGGAACTCCTTATTTACGAAACGCTTCCGAAGCCGATTCACTACACCGGCGGCACGGAGATGATGAGCATTTACGGCACGTTCACGCTCGAACGGCTCTTGGGGCGCGTCCCGGTGTCGGAGGACGGTTCGGCGTACTTCCGCGTCCCGGCGAACCGTCCGATTTTCTTCTTGGCGATGGACGCCGAAGGTCGCTGCGTCAAACGGATGCACTCGTTCACGTCGGTAATGCCCGGCGAGAATTTGAGTTGCGTCGGCTGCCACGAGGAGCGCGTCGAGACCGCCGCTTCGGACGAAAAGAACCGCTTGATGGAAATAATGAAGAATCCGCCGGTAGAAATCGAGCCGATCGAGGGCGTTCCGGGCGTTTTTAGCTTCACTCG
>JAFSFF010000124.1 GCA_017435375.1 Thermoguttaceae bacterium | reverse complement strand
GACGATGCTGGCGTTTAGCGGTTCGTTTGAGGCGCAACTCCAACCGTTCTTGGCGTTTATGTTGGGCGGCGGCGTCGGGCTTTACGTCGCGCTGGGCGCGCGCAACCCGTCGAAGGCGCTGGCGGTCGCGTCGTTTATTCTGCCCCCGGCGACTTTTTACGCGGCGACGAGTTTCCTGCTCGGAAAACCGGCGCTGGTCTTCATTTCCGTCGCGGCGGCCTACTTCTTCGCGTCGCTGGCGATGTTGATTCCGGCGGTCGACGAGTTCGACGTCGCGACCGGGCGCTCGACGGCGGACTGACGTTAAGTCGCTTGTTTAAAAGCGTTGGATAGGAACGCCGAAACGGGGCGAGACCTCGTTTCGGCGTTTTTTTATTTTTTTGTCGAAAAACGACGCGATTTAGCATTTTTCGCTTGACGCCGTATAGCGCGACGTGATATAATCGGTTGCGCAAAGTAGCGAAAACGGGCGACGTCGCGTCGCGCCGACCGGTTTCGCCGATAATGAAGCGAAAGGAGAAGCGAAAAATGAAAAGCCTTAAGAGCCCCAAAACGACAAAACGTCTCGCCGCGTTAAGCGCCGCGTTTTTCGTCGGTTCGGTCGCGACGTTCGCCGCCGACGCCGACGTTGGAACGAACGCGAAAACGAGGGCGAACGCGGTTTCGAACGAATCGAGCGCGAACGACGTAAAAAAAGTCGACGCAACTCCCGCCGTCGAACGCGTTAAGGAACTCGGCGGAACGCTCGAACGCGGCGCCGCCGGGCGCGTCGTTTCGCTGGAACTCAAAACCGAAAACGCGACCGCCGCCGACGTAAGGCTTTTCGTCGAAACGTTTGGCGACTTGGAGACGGTCGTTTTGATCGGGAAACGATTCGACGACGAAACCCTCGCGCCGTTGGCGAATTGTCGTAAACTGCGTTCCCTCGCCGTTCGTCGAAACTCCTTGAACGCGAAGACGTTGGAAGCGATCGCGACGGCGCCGGAGTTGCGAGAAGTCGATTTGAGCGGGTGTGCGTTGACTTCCGACTGCGTCGCGGCGGTCGCGAAAGCGCCGAAGTTGGAAAAACTAGGCTTGGCTCGCGTTAGCTTTCGCGATTGGTTTCCCGACGACGAGGATTTTCGCGACCCGGCGGAATATATCGCGGCGAGTAAGACGCTGAAATCGCTCGATTTAAGGATGACGCAAAACGTAACGAAGGCGGCGTATGAAACGTTGGCGACGGCGCCGAATCTCGAAGAAATTTACTTGCCCGTTTTTGTCGACGACGCGGATCTCGAACGGTTGGCGAAGTCTAAGTCGCTGAAACACGTCGTTTTTGAGAACTGCGACGACGTAACGCAAAAAGGCTTGGACGCGCTCTTCGTCGCGTCGTCGATTCGCGGGATTAGCGTCGAGCGTTGCCGAAGTTTGCGTCCGAATTTCTCCGCCGTTCCGGAAGGGAAACTCGAACGTCTCGTCTTACGCGACGTCGTGGTCGACGGCGAGGGATTGGCCGGGCTCGAAAAAGCGGGAACGGCCCTGAAAACGCTCGAACTCGCCGCTTTGGGAGGCGTCGACGAAGCGTCGCTAAATAAAACGCTTTCCCGATTGCGGACGCCGACCGAGTTGACGCTCGACCTAACGCCGGCGGTTGGCGACGAAACGGTGCGAACCGTCGTCGCCGCGACGCCGAACCTCGAAGCGCTTTCGTTGCGGGGAACGCGGATTACCGACGCCGCGCTCGACGAAATTGCGAAACTCGAAAACTTGCGTTCGCTCGACTTGCGAGAGTGTCGCGGACTGTCGCAAGAAAAGGTCGCGAAGTTGCGCGAAATCTTGCCTTTACGCTTTTTCAACGGCGCGGAAATTAAAGCGACGGAGTAAAGCGCCGCGGTCGGTTTTTTTGTTTGATTTTCGTTTTTTTTTAGTTGGGTCTATCCGAGCGATTTTTTACTTGACGCGCGGTTTGCGGGGCGGTATAATGGACGACGTTAAGGCGCTCTTGGAGCGGTAAACGCGAAAAAACGAAGGAGAAACGAAAATGAAAACGAGAAAAATATCGACGGCGTTCGCGGCGTCGGTCGCGGCGCTCCTTTTCGGAACGGTCGCGGCGTTCGGGGCGGAACCGCGCGTTTGGACGAACTCGCGGGGAGAAATCGCGCTTCGAGGAACGCTCGACGTCGAACGAACGTTGGACGAAACGCCCGGCGTCGAAGCGCCGAATCGGGTTTACTTTATCGACGCGACCGGCGACCTTTACTCGTTCCGCTATCGACATTTAAGCGAATCCGACCGCGCGCTCGTCGACGAGGCGTTGGACGAACCGGCGCCGCCGAAGAAAGTCGGGACGCGCCGCGACGTCGCGCCGCCGTTGGGAACGCCGGTTCGAACGGCGCCGTTGGGGATTCCGGCGAACCGCCCGCGAGCGGAAGCGAATCTTGCCCTTTCGCCGCCGACGGAAATCGTTGCGCCCAAGTCGGACGCTCCGGTCTCTTCGAAACGTCCGGCGACCGTTCGCGTAAAAATTAAACTTGTCGACGCGACCGGCGCTCCGATTCCTCGCGCTTGGTTTCAAGGAAAAATCTTAGGAGGCGCGGCGACGACGAGTTTAAGAGCGCATAGCGACGAGGACGGCGGTTTTACGATCGCGTTGACGCCCGGCGTCGAATACGAAGCGTTGGTAACGGCGCCGCGAGGCGGGTCGGCCGTCTTTTATGAAAGAGCGAAGTTTCGCGCTCCCGAGGCGAATTTCGACGCCGCGTCGCTAACGCTTAACGTCGGCGAAGGGAAGGAGATGAAATTGACGGATCGCGCGGCGCAAAAGCTGGAGAACGAGTTCCGACCTACGGACGAGGTGTGGTTGGAAGCGACGCCGCTCGACGACCCGCCGAGCGCGGACGCGACGTCGAGGAACGGGAAAACGGCGGCGTTCGAGACGAAAACCTCGATGAAACTGAAATTCGTCGACGCGAGCGGCGCTCCGATTCCGAAGATTACCGCGCAGGTTCAAAGGATAAAAAGGCCGTCGCCGACGCATTGGTGGAGAAGCGAGTCCGGCGAAGGCGTTTATACGATCGATTTGACGCCCGGCGAATACGAAGCGCGAGCGACGGCTCGGCGCGGAAACGAGGGCGTAATTTACGAAGGAACAAGGTTTACCGTCGGTCAAGGAAACGGCGAACCGGTCGAGCTGACGGTTAACGTCGGCGAAATTATCAAGCCCGTCGACGAAGCGAAGCCGGCGGAACCCGCGTCGAACGGCGAAAACGTGGAGTTGGGCGCGCCGCTCGGTTCGGCGGCGAGGCGGTCGAAGGCGGTTGAATCGCGGGAAAAAACGACGCTTAAAGTCGTCGACGTCGTCGGGAAACCGGTTCCGTTCGCCGTTGTGGAAGCGTCGCAAGTTGTTCAAGAGGGCGAATTAACGGGTTACTACGATTTGCGCGCCGACGGAGAGGGCGTCGTTTCGTCGGAATTTCCGCGCGGCGTCGAGTACGAGGCGACCGTTCGGGCGGACGTTCCGGAACGCGTTTTGGAAGAAGGGGAAACCGGATTGGTCGGCCTCGTCGCCAAGAAGTACGAGGGGTTGCGCTTTTACGTTCCGGAGGGAACGGGAGAACGCGTCGTTGTCTTGACGCTTAGCGACGACGCCGAAGTCGCCGACAAACCCAAAACGGCGGAATCGGAGGAAAACGCGTTAAACGCCGGCGACGTTAAGACTTCCGACGAAGAAGAATTGTCGCCGGATAATTGACGACCGACGGCGCGTCGTTAAAATAAGTCGAGCGTTCGCGGCGGTTAAAGTTCGCGCCAAACGTCCGGGCCGAGGTTGAACGTCGCGAGGGCGTATCCGGGGGACGTTTCCCGT
>JAFSFF010000123.1 GCA_017435375.1 Thermoguttaceae bacterium | reverse complement strand
CTTTTCGCGACGGCGGCGGGCGCGACGAAGACGCCGGACGTCGGCGCTTGGGGCGACTGTCCGTTGGCGACGTCGGTTCGTTGCGTCGGGGCGCTTGGCGCGCATTGCGGCGGCGCGACCGATCCGGCGACCGACTCGGCGGCGATTTTAGCGGCGCCCGCGTCCGCGTTGGAAGGAACGAAAGCGAAAGCGGGAACGAAAGCGAAGCCGACTCGCGGAGCGGTTTGCGCGGCGCATACGGTCGCGCTGTTGGCGGCGGTTTGGTTCGCGTTGGCGATCGCTCGAACGACGACGGCGCGCTTGGCGACGTCGGGGCGTTCGTCGACGGCGGCGTCGCTGAAGTTCGCGACCTTGCGGCTGAAGTCGCTCGTTATCCCGGCGCTGGCTCCGCTTCTGTTCGCGGCGGCGCTTTGGGCGACCGGCGCGGTTGCGAAATTTGCGGCGGGAAGCGGCGTTTTGGCGGCGGTCGCGGCGCCGATTAGCGCGTTGGCGTTTTGGGCGGTCGTCGTTTTGGGCGCGCTGACGGCGGTCGCGTTTCCGTTGGCGACGGTCGCGGTCGCGGCGGAGAAGAGCGACGGCTTCGACGCGTTGGCGCGGGGCGTTTCGTATGCGACGCGGCGCCCGTTGCACTTGATTTTTTACGCGGTTTTAGCGGCGCTTTTGACGGCGGTCGGCGCGGGGCTCGTCGGCTGGGCGGCGGAAACGGCGCGCGGACTTTTCGTCGGGGCGTTCGGCGGCGACGGCGGCGCTTGGGGCGAATTTTGGAATCTCGCGCTCTTTTCGCTTCCGGCGTCGTATTGCGGCGTTTCGGCGGTCGTTTATACGTCGGCGATTTACTTGGCGTTGCGCCGTTCGGTCGACGGGACGCCGTTCGACGCGTTCGCCGCCGACGGTTCCGACCGCAAAGCGCGCCGTTTGCGACCGATTTTGCAGGACGCGCAAGGGGCGCCGGTTTTCGCCGACGAGAAAAAAGACGACGAATCGGCGAAAGACGAATCGACAAAATAGGAAAACCGAGTAAAACGGGCGAAAAGGCGGGGTCGGTAAAATGACAGCGAACGGCGAAAACGGGAAAGACGGAGCGTTCGAAGTCGCGCGGTTGACGGCGGTCGGACGCGGCGCGGTCGCTTGCGTCGGCGTTCGCGGCGGCGACGGTTGGTCGGCGGCGCTCGAACGTTGGCGGCGTTCGGACGGTCGCGAAGGCGCGGCGGCGTTCGACGATTGGACGGCGGCGTCGGCGGAGCGTCCTTATTTCGGCTTTTTCCGTTTGGACGAGATCGGCGGCGCGTCGGAGGAGATCGTCTTGCGGCGGCGGACGGCGACGGCGTTCGAGTTATGCGGACACGGCGGCGACGTCGTCGCGTCGGCGTTGGTGCGATTTTTCGCCGACCGAGGCGCCGCGGTCGTTTCCGGCGACGCTTGGGAACGCGCCGTCGAGCGAGAAGAGGCGGAGTCGGTTAAAACGGACGGATTAAGGGACGTCGGCGTTTTTGAAAAAACGAGTGAAACGGGCGAAATGGGAAAAATCGGCGAAACGGGGAACGGCGGCGAGCGTTGGAGCGCTCGGGTCGACGCGCTCTTTTTCGCCGGGGCGGACGCGTTGGTCGTTCGAACGACGACCGAAACGACCGCTCGAATCGCGCTCGGGCAACGGAGCGCTTGGCGGCGGCTCTTAACCGAATTGAAAGCGGAACTGCGCGCGGCGTCGCGACTTAGCGACGAAGCAAAACGACGGGAAGCGGGGCGCGTCTTAACGGCGCGATTCGATAAAATCGCCGAAACGTTCGAACTCGGGCGGCGGCTGACGGAGCCTTTCGTCGTTTTATTGACGGGGGTTCCGAACGTCGGCAAAAGCAGTTTTTTGAACGCGGCGCTCGGTTTCGAACGAGCGGTCGTTTCGCCGGTTTCCGGAACGACGCGGGATTTGGTCGGCGCGACGACCGTTTTGAACGGTTGGACGTTCCGTTTCGTCGACGCCGCCGGATTGCGCGACGCCGCCGACCCGATCGAACGGGCCGGAACGCGGTTGACGGTTGAGGCGGTCGAGCGGGCCGACGTCGTTTTGCGTTTTTTCGACGCGACGGTCGGGCGCGCCGAGCAGGAGGCGGTTTTCGAGCGATTTTTCGGCGACCGCGCCGCGAAGCTCGCCGAGCGAACGCTCGACGCGTTGAACAAAGTCGATTTGCCGCGCGACCGTTGGGCGAGCGACTGGCTCGACGCCGCCGAAAGCGGAGCGCGGACGATTAGCCCGATCAGCGCGCGAACCGGCGACGGCGTCGACGCGTTGACGAAACGAATCGTCGAAGCGACCGTCGGCGACGCGGCGCGTTGCGTCGGGCCGCTTCTTTGGAACGGCGAGCAAGTCGAATTTTGGCGGGAAACGCGGGACGCTTGCGCTCGGGGCGACTTAAACGCGGCGTTGCAAAGCGTCGACGGTTGACGCGATCGAGCGACCGGCGGCGTTTAAGAGAAACCGCGCGAATTGAGCGGTTTGAGCAAAAAAGAGAAAGTTAAATGCGGCGACGTTGGGGCGGAAAACCGTCGGAGCGTCGTCGACGACGCGGAGATAAAAAGGGTTGGCGATGATTGACGGCGCGCTTTGGGCGTTGGCGGTTGAAGGCGGACGCGGAGATTGGAACGTCGTTTTTGCGTTGGTCGCGGCGGCGTTTTGGGCGGCGGCGTTCGGAACCGTTTGGCTCGGGCGCGGCGAAACGGACGGCGATTCCGAACTGGAGACGAACGAGCGGTTAGAATCGGCGTATCGCGCGTTGGCGGAGTTGGTCGCCGCGTTTGTCGCCGAACGGAAACGTCGGAACGCGTCGAACGAAGAGACGGCGCAAGGCGGCGAAAACGGAGAAAGTCGCGAAGCCGGCGGATTTAGCGAAGACGGAGGAGGCGCGGCGTCGACCGGCGGCGTTGAAATAGACGGAATAGGCGGAATAAACGACGACGCGCAAAGCGATTTCGCGGAAACCGACGCGGGCGCCTTAAACGCCGTCGATTTTTGGCGCGAAGATTATTGGAATTTCGATTTCGGGCTCGACCGCGATCCGAACGCCGAAGCGGAGGACGATCCGGACGCTTGGAAAAAGGACGGGAAAGACGGCGGTTCGTTGGGAGCGAACGCTTCTTCCGGGCAAAACGGAACGTTCGGAACGACCGACGCGAACGTCGACGAACGAGACGACCGGCGGCGAACCGGGAATTATTTCGGCGCTTTCTTTCAACGTCGGAACGGCGGCGCCGAAACGGGAGAAACGAGCGGCGGCGAAGGGCGCGAAGAACGTCCGGCGCGCTGGAAACGTCCGAAAAATAACGACGCGAACGCCGTCGGAAAAAAAGAGGAAAGCGAATCGTCGAGCGAAATCGCGCAAAAAGCGCAAGACGCGGCGTTGCGGAAAGACGGCGACGGCGCGAAAGAGCGGCGAAAAGGAACGGCGAGCGAAGTCGACGGCGACGACGCGAAGAATTCGGCGACCGAGCGCGTTTTTTTCGAAACGGACGAACGCGAACCTTGGAACGATTCGAACGCCGACGCGGAAGAAACGTTCGATTTCGAGTCCGAATACGACGGCGCGGTTTGGGAAGACGAGCCGGATTACGCGTTTCTCGACGACGCGACGAAGTCGGACGACGAGAAAATCGCTTACTTAAGACGGCGAATCGACGACGGCGACTCCGGCGCTCGGGAAGAGTTGGCGCGCCTTCTCTTGCAGATCGCCGCTGAAGCGGGACGCGCCGACGCCGACAAAGCGTTCGCGGCGCTCGACGAAGCGGAAAGGCTCGTCGCCGAAATGGAAGTCGACGGCGCCGACGAGGAAGAATGTCGCGAATTGTTGGGGCAAATTCTTCTTCAACGTCCTTATTTTTATTTGCGCAACGATATGACGCCGCCGATCGGGAGCGCGAACGCGGCGCTCGCGCAAATTCGAAGTTGGGCGACCGACGCGTCCGGAGCCGACGCGCGGCGTTTGTTGGCGACCGCTTGGCAAATTCAGGGGAACTGTCTCGCGGCGTTGGGGAGTTCGGTCGCGGCGCTTTCTTCGCTCCGAACCGCGCGGGAAATTTTTGAAGAGTTGGTCGGCGAAGGGGAAAAGGACGCGGAGCCTTCGCTCGCTTACGTCGCGGCGTCGATGGGGGACGCTTACGCGACGATCGGCGACTTGCCGCCGGCGGTCGTTTCTTTTCGCGAATCGTTGGAAACGTTGGAAAAGTTCGAGCAAGAGCCGTTTCTCGCCGAAAAAGTCAACGTGTTGTATCGGTTGAGTTCCGTTTTGCGAGCGCGCGGCGACGAAGACGGCGCCGAGAAGGCGTTGCGGGAGGCGGTCGACGTCGAGGAACGGTTGCTGGCGATCGACGAAGAGGATTATTTCGCGCCTTACGCGCAACTTTCGACGGCGCACGCGGAACTTTTGTTGAATCGCGGCGCTTACGAGGACGCGTTGGCGGCGCTCGATCAGGCGATTTCGACGTTAAAAATTTATTTGACGGCCGACGTCGCGCTCTCGCGGCGGGCGCTCGCTTACGCCTTGTTGGACGATTCGTTGCGCAAACGAGCGATCGCGCGGACGCGGGCCGGGCGCTTTGCTCTCGCGGCTTGCGACCTTGAAGAAGCGCTCGAATATTTGACGCTCGCGATGAAAAAGGG
>JAFSFF010000122.1 GCA_017435375.1 Thermoguttaceae bacterium | reverse complement strand
CGTCGCGACGGCGACGCCCGCGCTCCAAATCGCGGTAAAAACGGCGCTTCCGCCCAAAATCGCCAACGCCGCGCCTGGTTCGCCGCTTTCAGATAAAGCGTAAGCGACGAAGCCGGTTAACACAACGCAACCGAGATAAGCCCAAGCCCAATAACACGTTTCGAGAAAACTTTGATTGTTCCGCGCGCTCTTTTCCGTTTGCGCAATCAAGAACGTTCGCTCCTCCGGGTCGGCGGCGATTTCCGCGGCGACGACGTCCGTTCGCAAGCGAGAACGACCTAAAACGTAAATATTGGAATGCAAAGGAATTCCAACTTCTCTAAAACGTCGGCGACCGCAAGAATTGAACGCTTCGCGAACGCCGCCGGCCCAAGCGTAAAACTCCGGTCGTTCCCGCGTAAGCGTTTGATAAAGCAAGAGTTCCGCCTCAATCTTGGCTCCGTTCGGGTCGACGCGCACCGCCCCGGTTTCGTCGCGCAGATAAAAAAGCGTTTGCTGGGAATTGGAAGCGATCGGTCGCCAAACGCGCCGCGTTCTCGTTACCGACCGTCCGTTTCGCTTCGTTCGATACTTTTCTAACCGCTCTTCCTCGACGCTCGTCGCGACGTAAACGCAAGACTTGCCGGACATTGAAGCGACGATCGCGGCGCCGACTTCGCACTCCGCCGTCCCTTTTAGCTCGACAAGCCCGATAAAAACGGCCTTCGCTTTCGTCGTCGGCAAGTTCTCGATTAAGCGTCGCGTTCGCAACGATTTAAACGCGCCGGGAAACCCCAACGCGACGCCGAGCGCGCAAAAAAGCAAAAGTCCCGCAACTACGCCTTCCATCTTTTCCCTCGCCGCGTCGACGTTAAAATTCCCGCTCGTTTCAGCGCGTCGGCCAACATTGGAAGAAGCGTTTTTCGTTCAGCGCGATTTGACGATAAAGTTCGTCGATCGGCGTTTTACGAATCGCCGCGATCTCCTCCGCGACCTCGACGACCGACGCCGGCGCGCTCAACAAAGCGCCGTCCGAGTCCCGCGCTTCGACGGCGAACGACGCGATTTGGCTCGCCGGTTTTCCGTATCCGTTCGGCGGAAGCGGCGTCGGCGCGTCGCTCTCCAATAAAATTCGGTCGCGCGGAACTTTAGCGACCGTCTCGCGAGCCCGAACCGCGTTCGGAGCGACGCAGCGCGGCGAAAACGAAAAGAAAACGTTCGACGCAAGCGCCCGCTCGATCTGCTCTTCGGACGCCGTCCAAGAATGCAAGAGCCAAACAGGAACCTTCGAGTAATCGCGCAAAATCTTCAACGTCAAATCGTTAGCGCGCACCGAATGAACGACGACAGGCAGTCGCCGTTCGTTCGCGATTTCCAGCTGCGTTCGAAACGCCGCCTCTTGCGACGTCTCGTCAAGATTCCGAACCGCGAAGTCGAGCCCGACTTCGCCAAGCGCCGCGCCGTATCCGCCGATTTTATCGGAACTTGCGTCCAACATTATCTTCAGCGCGGTCTCCCAATCGCCGTCGATTCGCCCGACGTTCCAAGGATGAACGCCGAACGTCGGCAAAACGTTCGAGTATGTTTTCGCGATTTCCGCCGTTTTTTTCCAGTCGGCCGGCGACGTCCCGCAACAAATAAACCGCCGAACGCCGCGCGCTCTCGCCCGCTCGAAATAAACCGTTAAATCGTCCCCGAAACGTCCGTCTTGCAAGTGCGAATGAACGTCGCTAATCCCAACCCCGGTCGACTCAGCAAACACCATCGTTAAACGCTTTCCTTTTCACAAACGACATTTTGCCGCAATTACAGTTTAATAAAAAACGACGCGAACTCCGCTTGGCGCGGCTCGCGTCGTTAAGACGTTTCGTCGAACGCGAAAGTTCCGACGTTTTCTTCCAATTTTCGCCGTCTTTTGCCGACGTTCGTAACGAACGCTCGGCTTCGACGCTCCAAATCGCGCCGTTTCGAGCTTAAACGCTCGCCGTTAACGATTCAAATCGATTTCGAGAAAATAAGCGCGTTCGCCGCGAATCAAGTAAACGCGCGCTTTGCCGCCGTCGAGTCGGGCAAATTCGTCTTTTTTTTGCGCGATATAGTACAGATTGTCGAGAGACGCGACGCTCAGCTGACTTTCTTTCGCGTCGCCGACGCCAAATCCGAAAATCAAGTCGCCCTCTTGAACGCGAGCGTCGCCTCCGGTCAGCAAGCCGTTTTTCAGGGCCCGCGTTACCTTAACGCCGCCGTTCGGAGCAAAGTTAAAATCTCCGATAGTAACGGCTTGCAACTTCGGATAACGTTCGCGATAGACCTCCGACGAAATCGTTTCCACCTCGACGCCCAGAACGCTCCAAACTTGCGCCGCGCGCTTGGAACCTTCGAAAGACGAAGGCGTCGGCGTCGTTTCGTCCTCCTCGGAACCGGCGAAATCGGCGGTCGTTAATCTTTCGTCGATCGATTCGGCGACGGCGGCGGAAGTCGCGGCGTCCGCGTATTCTCTCGTCGCGAACGCGTCCGAAACCTCGGAGCGACGGGGTTTGCGCGCGACGAACGTTTCGCCGCGCTCGATCGCCAGATCGCTAAACGCGACCAAAGTTTCCTTCGTTTCGCCGTCGCGACGGACGCGCAGTTCGGCGACGTCGGTTAAATCCATTCCAATAAGCGAACACGTAAAGTCAAGGGACGAGCGCACTTCGAAACCGTTCGAAGAAAGAAGCACGTCTCCCGGTTCAATCCCCGCTTGCGCGGCCGGACTCTTCGCTTCGACCGATTCAACCATCAAGCAGTCTTCGCCGTTCCCGTCGACCGGATATTCCGGCGATTCGGCGTCGACGACGCGGAATTTCAGCCCGTGATGCGTCATTTTCGCGACAGATTGTCGAATCATTCGTTCCGCGACTTCGGAAACGACGTCGATCGGAATCGCAAACGCAATATTCTCGGCCTCTTCGCGAACGGCTGCGTTAAGTCCGATCATTTCGCCGTCGACGTTGATCAGCGGGCCGCCGGAATTGCCGGGATTGACCGCCGCGTCGGTTTGGATAACGTTGTCGTACGCCAACGTGTCGCTCACCTCGAGCGGTCGTCCAAGCGCGCTGACAATACCGTTGGTTACCGAACCGCCGTATCCGAAAGGATTTCCGATCGCCCAAACTTCTTCGGCGAGATCGACGAGTTCCGAACGCCCCATCCGAATTTTCTTCATCGGCGTTTTAGGTTTAATCTTCAGAATCGCCAAGTCGGTCGCGACGTCGTTGCGAATCAACTCGACGTCGCGATAACGTTCGCCGTCGGCGGCGACGACTTCCAATTTCAGCAATCCCTTGACGACGTGATAATTCGTCAGAATGTAACCGCGTTCGTCGACGACGACGCCGGTGCCCATTCCGTTGTACACGTCGTATTGAGCGTTGGCGCGCTTCCCGACGTCGCACTGTTTTTCGCCTTGAATGCTGACGACCGATTCGCGCGCTTCCTTAATTCTCTCAACGATGGGAGATTTCGGCGTTCGCGACCAACGTTGTTCTCCGCCGTCGGCCCAAACCGCCGACGTCGCCGTCGCGGCCGCCGTCAAGGCGCAGAAAAACGTCGTCCACCGCAGACGCCCGCCGTTCCAGTTCCCAACCAACCGTTTTTTCATGGAATATCGTCCAACCAAATTCGCTTTGACGCAACGCAAACGACAAACGTCGTTTAAAGTCCGTCGAGTCGTTTTCGTTTTCAATCGCGCGCCCAACTTTAACGAAACAAAAAAACATTGCCGTTAGACGGAATGTTTTCCGTTTTCCTCGTTTGACGCCGACGTGAAAACGACGCTTTTTTTCGGATTTTTCGGAGTTTTTACTCAAGTTTTTTCCGATTTGACCGCGCGCGGCAACAACCCGAACGGCTCGAATCGGATATTCCGTTCATCGGTCTTCCGCGACGGACGACTTAAGTCTTTTATTCCTTTTTTACGTTTTAAACCAAATATTCGGGCAATTCCTCTATTCGAGACTTTCGGCGTTTTTTTTTAAAATTCGCTTGTCGCCCCAAACGCCCGAAATCGCTTGTTTGCGTCGCCGCGCTCCTTTTTTTTATTTCGCCCATTCCCCCCAATCCTCCTTTTTTCCACCTCGCCTTCGCCGCGCGTCGTCTAATTTTCCCAAAATACCGAGACCGTTTATTCGTCCGGTTTTAACAAAATATAACAGCAAAGAATCAGCACGAAACCGCTCGTCGCGACGCAATGCCCGATCGCGTCCGGCACCGGAAGCGCAATTCGCCGCCCGGTCGTTCCCGCGAACGCCGACGCAAGGCTTTCGTCCCCCCAACGTTTCACAACGACCCGCGCGACGCCGTCCCGCAACACCGCCTGTTGAACGACGACCATCTCGACGCCGAACGCTAATAATAAAAATCCCGCGAAAGCAACGCGCTCTCTCTTCGTCATTCCAACCTCCGTTCGGGCGCGACGCTCCGACGACGCCCTTTGTTTTCTCCTTATATTAATACAATAGTCCCGTCGACTTTTAAAACGAGCCCGACGCTCGCCGTTTCCCCATTATACGACGCCGTTCGCCGCGTGACAAAAAAAGGAAATTTCGTCTTTTTTCATTCGTTCTCGCCGCCGACTCGCCGACAAAATCTTTTTATTCGGAAAAATCAAAAATTTTCCGCGCGACGAGAAAAAAAGTTCGAAAAATATAAAGAACCGCGTCTTGAAATTTGACGACAAACCGATTATCATAAACGAAGGAAGTATTTTTTCGGAATCGACGAAATTTTCCTCCGCCGTCGTTTTCCTCGTCCGCTCGACGGGCCGACGGCGCGCAACCGAGCGTTTTATGGAGTCGGAATATGTTCAATCGAAAATTTTGCCGAGCGTCGCTCGGATTGGCGTTGAGCGCGGCGTTGGGCGCCGCCTCGTTGACGGTCGCGCAAGAGTCGGGCGCTTCCGATTACGTTCGCGGCGCGAGTCGTTTCGCCGCCGGCGATTTCGCGCAAGCGACGACCGTTTTTGACGAAGCGATCGCCGCGAAAAGCGACGACCCCCGCGTCTATTACTTCCGCGGACTTTGCGCCGCTCGTCAAAACGATCCGGCTTCCGCCGCCGCTTTTTACGCGACCGGCGCTCGTTTGGAACTCGAAAATCCGAAAGGGCGTCTCGCCGCCGTCGACGCCGCGTTGACGACGATTCAAGGCGCCGAACGCGCCGCGATCGAAGCGGCCCGCGCGCAAGCTCGCGCCGACTGGAAAGCGAAGGAAGCCGCCCGTCAAAACGCGCTGTACGGCGAATCGCTCGACCGCCAACGCGCCCGCCTCGCGACGCCGCCGAAAACCGCCGGTTCCGCGCAAGCGCCCGCGGCGACGCAAGCGCTTTCGTTTCCGTCCATTCGCCCGTTCTTCCGCGGCGAAATTCCGGCGCATCAAGCGCCCGACCTTTACGACCCGAATTCGGACGAATTCAATTACTTCCGCGAAGACCTCGGTAAAACGAGCCTCTCGACGCGCGAGCTGAAACGTCTCGACGAAATCGCGTCGCGCGAAGTTTACGAAGACCCGATGGACAAACCGGCGGCCGACGGCTCCCCCTTTATTAATATTTACGACTCGAGCGAAGTCTTCGTCGAAGACGCTCCGTTCGTCGGCGACGACGACCCGGACGTTCTTTACGCGGCGGAAGAAAAGAACGCGTTGAACGCGCTTGCGACCTCCTTCCGCCTCGGCGCGGCGGCGCTCGCGTTGCGCTCCGGTTCCGGCGACGCGTCGAACGGTTCTTCGTCTCCTTACGGCTCGTCGTCTTACGGCTCGTACCCCGACCCGTCGGCCTCGTACGGCGGCCCCGGCTCGTCCTCCGACGCGCCCGCCCCTCCGGTCGAGCCGAGCAAAGCCGACGACACCAAGACGATTTTCCCGAACGCCGAAAAACCGGTCGCCAGTCCGTTCGGCGATAAAGTTCAACTCGACGCGGAAAACGATTTCGACCTTTTCCAAACCGGTCGCGATTTCAAGCCGACCGCTCCCGCTCCGGCGGATCCGTATTCGTCCTCCGGCGGCCCCCATTGAGCGACGTTTCGCCGCGTCGCCGTTAGCGTCGTCCGATCAACGTTTTAGCGAACGCTCGTCGTTTAACGCGACGGGCGTTCGCGCCTTAAGAACCGCGCAAATTTTCCCTTTAACGTAATTCCGGAAGGTCAATGACAGCGAACCGCCCCTCTCGCTTCTATTTAACGCTGAGCGTCGGCGTCGCGCTCGGCGCGTTGCTCCTTATTTTAGGAACGCTTGCGCTAACGCGACTTAGCGCGGCGCGGCGTCATATGTTGGAAACGGACGCCCAACTTAGCGTTTTGGTCGCGGTCGACCCGATCGCTTACCTCGTCGAACGCGTCGGCGGCGATCGCGTCGTCGTTTCGACGTTAACCCCGACCGGCAAAGACCCGGAATCGTTTTCGCCGACGCCCGCCGACTTAGCCGCGCTCGCGTCGACGCGTCTTTTCTTCCGCGTCGGTCTTCCCGTCGAGGAGCGTTTCGCGAAAAACGTCGCTTCGATCGCGCCTAACTCTCTCGCCGTCGACCTTTGCGAAAACGTCAAACTCCTGCCGAATCCTTGCGGTCATTCTCATTCGCATTCGGAACACGACGCGCATTCGCATTCTTGCGCTCTCTCGGAAGTCGACCCGCACGTCTGGACGAGTCCCGCGGTCGCGCGCCGCCTCGTCGAAAGCGCGACCCAAGCCCTCTGCGAAGCGTCTCCCGAAAACGCCGAGTTTTTCCGAGCGAACGCCGCGACGCTCGACGCCGAACTCGTCGCGTTGCAAGCCGAAATTTCGGAACGACTCGCGCCGTTCGAATCGCGAACGTTCGTCGTTTTTCACCCCGCTTACGGTTACTTCGCCGACGAATTTCATTTGACGCAACGCGCGATCGAGTCGCAAGGCAAGGCGCCGCGTCCGCGCGAATTAGCGGAGTTAAGCCAAGCGGCGCGCGCCGACGGTCTTCGAGCGACGATCGTGCAACCGGAATTCGACCGAGCCGCGGCGCAAGTCGTCGCGGACGAAATCGGCGCCGAGCTTATCGTTCATTCGCCCCTTGAAAAGGACTATTTCGTCAATCTGCGAGCGTTAACCGACGCGCTCGAACGTTCGTTCGCGCCTTCGTCCGCGACTCCTTAAGTCGCGCCGTTCGTTTTGTCGACGTTTTCCTTTTAGCGCCTTCCTTTTAAACCGCCCGATGCGCAAACAGAGCCTCGCCTCTCGCCTTCCGTCGCCCGACGCGCCGATTTTCCTTCGCCGCGCCGCTCGGGACGCGTTCTGTCGCAACGCGTTCCTTTGGGGCGTCGGCAATAGTTTCGTCAACTCGACGTTCGTTATTTACTTCCTAACGTCGTTGGTTCCTAACGCTAGAGCCTCGACCGCTTTGGGAACGGCGATCGCTTGGACGGTCGCCGCGCCGCGCTTGATCGGTCTTCTCCGCTTGCTAACGCCCGCGGCGATCGGTTTGCTCGGCGGGCGCAAACGACTTTGCGTTGGTTGCGCTCTCCTCGCGCCGACGATTCTCCTCGCGTTGCCCTTAGGCGCGCCGTTTTTCGAACGTTTAGCGACGACGGGCGACGACGGTCTCGACGTCGCTTTCTTTTTAATCGGCGCGATTTGGGCGATCCATCACTTAGCCGAATACGTCGCGACGACGGCGCTTTGGAGTTGGATGGGCGACGTCGTAACGCCCGCGTCGCGTCTCCGCTTTTTCGCGCGTCGCGAGCGTCGTTTATTGCTCGGCAAACTCGTCGGTTTGGCCGGCGTCGGCGTTTTTACTTATCTCCAAACGACGCGCCCGTTTACCTCCTTGCCGTTGTCGGACGACGCTTGGAAAATCGCGCTTCCGTTACTTGGCGTCGTTTTTTTAATTTTTTCCGCCTTTCCTCTTGTTAAAGCGCCGGAAATTTGCGTTGAAAAAAGCGATAACTTCCGCGTTTTCAAGTTATTGCAAAGTTTTTGCGCGCCGTTGCGTTCGCCGTCTTTTTTGTCGCTCGTCCTCTTCGGCGCCGCGCTTCAAGCGATTTTAGGCTTCACACAGTCGCCGCAATACTATTTTCGAACGTCCGTTCTCGAACTTTCGTTGTTTATTTCCTTAGCGTCGTCGGCGTTTATCAACGTCGGTCAATGGCGGTGCGCCGACCGCGCCGCTCGCTTCGTCGCGCGCCGCGGCGTTCCAACCGTTTGTTTCTCGGCGCTTAGCGTTGTCGCCGTCGGTTTCTTTCTATACGCGGCGGCCCCGCCGACCGCTTGGTTCGTCGTTTTCGTCGCGGCCCTTTTTTGGATCGCTTGGGTCGTCGTCAACATTGCGCTAAACAACGAAATAACAAGACGTTCCAATCCAAACGAACGTTCGGCGTTCGTCGCGTTTTACTTCGCCGCGACGGCGCTCTCGTTCGGCTTGGCCTCGATGTGCGGAGGACGCGTTTTCGACGGCGTCCGCGCGCTCGCCGTCGAACGTCAAACGCCCGACCTTACGATCGAATATTGCCGCGTCGTTTTCTTGGCCGCCGGAGCGTTGTCGGCGCTTGCGCCGCTCCTGCTTCTTTTGTCTCGAAACCGCCGCAACCCGAAAAAAGACAACAATTAGTTTCCCCTATTTTCCGCGTCCTCCGACGCCCAACCGTAATCGCGACGCCAATGAACGTTTCCAACGCCTCCGCCCCTTGCGCCGCCGATTCGCTTGAATCGACGCGCCGCCTTTTCCAAAACCTTTTCGAACGCCTCGTTCGTTTTACCGACGACGCGCCCAACGCGAACGAACGCGCCAACGCCGCCGTTAAATCGTTGGAAGTACTTCGTTTAGAAAGTCAATTTTTCCCGCGACGTTCGCTCGATCTTTCCGCGCCGTCCGTCGACGATTGGCGTCGTCGCGTCGAAACGGCGCTCGCCGCCGTCGTTCGCGACGTCGCGACGGTCGAATCGAAATCGGAACGCGCTTATTTACGTCGTCTCGCCCTCGACGCGGCGCTTTCGTTAAACGCTTGCGACGAAACGTTTTTTACCGAACCGTTTGCGGACGCTTTGCTCGCCGAAATCGACGACGCCGAGGAACGGCAAAACGCGCTTGTCGCTTATTCGACGCGCCTTGCCGAACGCGTTTCGCGTTTTCGGAAACGCGACGGCTCCGAACGCGCTAAAGCCTTTGCCGCGCTCGAAGAGATTGAAGACTTGCGTCTTTTTGAGCGCGCCGCCGCCAACGTCGTCGCCGCCGTTATTTTCAACGCGACGCAAAATCCCGACGCGACGAACGACGCGCCGTTTCAAACAGCGCCCCTCGATTTAACGCCTTTTGGCGACGACGTCGCGGAAACTTGGGAGCAGTTCGAATCTCCGGGCGGTTTTCTTGAACTTAGCGAACGCGCAAGTTTCGAAGTCTTCGAACGGTCTCGCAACGCGCCGGCGACGCCCGCGGAACTCGCTCTACGTCAAGCGCTTAGCGTCGAAACGCGACGACGTCTTGAAGCAATCTTAGCCTCGCTCGACTCCGGACTTGCCGACGACGGTTCGCCGCTAAACGAAGACGAACGCGCCGAGTTGCAAAACGTTGTCGACGAAGCGGTTATCGTTTCTCCGTTTGCGTTGTCGGACGGCGAATTTTATCGCGCGCTGTTGGAACGAAACCGCAATCTCGACGCGTTCGTTCCTATTTTCGAACGACTCGCGGAAGCGGAAAACGCGACCGACGCCCTTTTCGAAACCGAAAACGCGCCTTCCAAAGTCGGCTTAACCGCTTATCGCCAATCGCTTTACCGTTGTTTAACCTTAAACGGCGCCGAAGAAAAAACGCGTTGGCTCGACTCGGCTCGTCAAGTCGCGACGCGTTCCTTAACATTCGAAGGCGACCTCCGCGTTAAACTTGACCGATTAACGACTTGGGCTGAAATCGAATTTCGTTTCGGCGATAAAACCGACGGCAAAACCGCCGTTCGCGAAACGTTGGGGCTCCTGCCTCGCCTTGGATCGCCGTTTGAGCGAGCGCGACTTTACCGACGTCTCGTCGCAATACATCTTGACGCGTCTTATTCCAAGGCGGCGCAAAAGTTAGCGTCTCTTTGGAAAGCGGAACTTGACGCGATCGAACCGGAAGATTTGCGCGACGCGGCGCTCGGCGACGCGTTCGACCTTTACGCGAAAGCGGTAAAGCAAGACCCGGCGACGCTTTCGGCGTTTTGCGAATCGCTTTCCGCTCCCCTCGCCCGACTCGAAGTCGAAACGCGCCTCCGGCTCGCTCTTCTTTTTTCGCCAGAAGACGCGCCCAACGTCGCCGCCGTCGTTCGACAATTTGCAAACCTTGCCGACTCGACGGTTGCAAAGCTCCAAACGCTCGACGAAGTCGCGCCGGACGAAGCGATTTTCACGCTTGTTAAAATCGCGACCGCGTTCGCCGCCCGACTCGCCGTTGTTTCGTCCGTCCGTTAATCGACGTCGTTTTAAATTTACCGACGCTATACCTCGTTTCCTCGCGGTCGCCCCAAACGTCGACCGCAAGTTCAAAACGCAATACATTTTATTTCAACAGTTATCGCTTTCAGGAGTCAACCGATGACCGACTCGCCCGATTTTATCGACCTCGACGACGCGCTCGTCGATTTGGATCGCGAACGCCGTTGCGGCTTTTCCGAAGTCGTTTACGGAGAAGGAAAAACGGTCGAAGCGATTCGCCGAATCGCGCTCGCGCAACTCGAACGCGGAATCGACGTTTTCGCAACTCGCGTTTCCCCCGAAAAAGCCGCCGCGCTCCTGCCCGAGTTCCAAGCTCTAGCGCCCAACGCTTATTACAACGAAATCGCGCGCACATTCCGAATTCCCAAACAACTGCAAAACCAAGAGTTAACCGTTCTCGACGCGGCGAAACCGGTCTTTCGCGGCAAAGTCGCGATTCTGACCGCCGGAACGAGCGATCTTCCGGTCGCCGAGGAAGCGCGCGAAACGGCCCTTTGGACGGGCGCGGACGTCGTCCTCGTTCAAGACGTCGGCGTCGCCGGCCCAAAGCGTTTAATCGCGAAACTTCCGTTATTCGTCGACGCCGACGCGATCGTCGTTTGCGCCGGAATGGAGGGCGCGCTGCCGAGCGTCGTCGGCGGTTACGTTTCGGCGCCGATCGTCGCGGTTCCTACGAGCGTCGGTTACGGGGCCGCGTTCGGAGGAGTCGCCGCAACTCTTGGAATGCTCAACAGTTGCGCGTCCAACGTTACCGTCGTTAACATCGACGCCGGTTTCAAAGGCGGATACGTCGCCGGTTTAATCGCCAAACGGGTCGCCGACGCCGCGCGCCGCGCTTTTGAACGAGGTCGCGCTTTTTCCCAAAACGGCTAACCCATTTAACGGCCTATTTTACGCAACGTTAATCTTGTTTTTATCGCAAGGAGACCGCCGATGTCCTCTCCGTTTTCCGCTTCCGTTTCTAGAGGCGACGGCGCGCCGCAATCGTCCGAACAGTTTGCGCGAACGGAACTTATGCTTGGGCGCGACGCCTTGGAACGCTTGCGCCGTTCTTGCGTTTTGGTCGCGGGTCTCGGCGCCGTCGGGAGTTACGCGGTCGAAGCGTTGGCGCGGTCGGGCGTCGGGCGATTCCGTCTCGTCGATTTCGACATCGTTCAACCGAGCAACATAAACCGCCAACTTTTCGCGACTTGGGAAACGGTCGGTCGTCTCAAAGCCGAGGTTGCGCAAGAACGAATCGCGGCGATCAATCCGGCGGCGCAAGTCGAAACGCGTCAGATACTTATTAACGATAAAACGCTACCGACGCTTTTCGCCGACGACTGGACGTCGCCGCCCGATTTCGTCGTCGACGCTATCGACTCGCTCGGGCCGAAAGTCGCGCTCGTCGCGGAAGTTACGCGCCGCGGTTTGCCGTTGATTTCGAGTATGGGCGCCGCGCTCCGCTTCGACGCGTCGCTCGTTCGCGTCGGTCGCTTGACCGACGTTTCGCACTGCCCGCTCTCGGCGCAAGTTCGCAAACGTTTGCGACGATTCGACATAAACACCGACGCCGTCCGTTGCGTTTACTCGCCGGAACCGATTCGCGACCGAATGCGCGCCGCGACCGCCGGTTCCGACGGTCTCGAACGCGTCGCCCCCGCCGCTCCGCTCGACGCGTCGAACCTCGACTCTCCGCCCGGACGACCGCGCAATTCGCTCGGAAGTTTGCCGACGATCGTCGGAATTTTCGGTCTGACGCTCGCGCACGAAGTTATCGCCGGCCTGATCGGCGGTTTTGGTTCTCTCGACCGCTAACCATTACACGGCGCCGCCTTTATTTTCGCGCGTTTTTTCCTTAAAACGCTTATCGGCGGCGCGCTCTTTTCCCCATTTACGCCATTTTAACAAAATTCTCTCTCAAATTTTAAAATCACTCTTGCCGCGTCGAGCGAAATTTGCTAATTTTCTTAAGGGCGGCGTTTATTTTGTTTTCTCCGCGCCTCTATTTTCGTTAACATTTACTTTTTCAATCGGTTGCGAACGCTTTTCTCACAACCGACCGCATTAAACGACGTTATGACGCACAACGAAGCTCGCCAAGAAATCGAACGTTTGACCGCCGAAATCCGGCGTTGCGACCGCCTTTATTTCGTCGAAAACGCGCCGGATCGCCCCGATCATGAGTATGACGCGCTCGTTAAAGAGTTGAAAAAAATCGAGTTGCAGTTTCCCGACCTCGTTTCGCCGGACAGCCCGACGCAACGAATCGGCGAAAAGCTCGAAGGCAAGGCGGAGGTCGTCCGACACGCGACGCCGATGCTTTCGATTGAAAACGTTTACAACGACGGCGAGTTATTCGATTTTGTCGAGTCGGCGCAAAAAGCCGCAAGTCGTCCTCTTGCTTGGGTTTGCGAACTCAAAATCGACGGAGTCGCGGCGTCGCTGATTTACGAAAAAGGCGTTCTGACCCGAGCGTTGACCCGCGGCGACGGCGTTTTCGGCGAAATTATCACCCCGAACGTCCGAACGATTCGCGACGTTCCGCTGAAACTTTCCGGCGATTTCCCCGATTATTTGGAAGCGCGCGGCGAAATTTATATGACGAACTCGAATCTCGACCGGCTTAATCGCGAAGGCGCCGAGCGCGCCCAAGCCGCCGGCAAAGAGTTCAAGCCGTTCGCCAACCCGCGCAACCTGACCTCCGGAACGCTAAAGCAGCTCGATCCCAAGGTTTGCGCCGAACGCAACCTCCGTTTTTTCGCGCACTCGACCGGTTCCGACCCGACCGCCGTCGCGTCGACGCACTTCGAGTTTATGCGGAAATTGCGCGAATTCGGGCTCCCGACCGCTCCGCTCGCCAAGCGTTTCGAAACGTTCGAAGAAGCGTTCGCTTACGTTCAAGAAATGCGCGAAAGCCTTGCGTCGCTTGACTTTGAAGTCGACGGAGTCGTCCTCAAAGTCGACGATTTCGCCGCGCGCGCCGCGATCGGTTCGACATCGAAGTTCCCGAAATGGCTCGTCGCCTGCAAGTTCGAAAAATACGAAGCGCAAACGACCGTCCGCGAAATTGTCGTGCAAATCGGCAAATCGGGCGTCGCGACCCCGGTCGCCGAGCTGGAACCGGTCGAAATCGCCGGAACGACCGTTTCGCGAGCGACGTTACACAACATCGCGTTCATCGAAGAAAAAGACGTCCGAGTCGGCGACGCGGTCGTCGTCGCGAAAGCGGGCAAAATCATTCCCCGAGTGATGCGCGTCGAGTCGTATTTGCGACCGCAAAACCCGGAGCCGCCGCGCTTTAGATTTCCGGAGCGTTGCCCGAGTTGCGATTCGCCGCTCGTTCGCGACCAACAGGAAGTTTCGAAACGGAACGAAACCGGCGCGCTCGTAAAGGTCGACGGCAAAACGGTTAAGGAGTTTGTCGACGGTTCGTTCATCCGCTGCCCGAACCCGGAATGTCCGGCGCAATTTCGCGAGCGGTTGGCGTTTTTCGCGTCGAAAGG
>JAFSFF010000121.1 GCA_017435375.1 Thermoguttaceae bacterium | reverse complement strand
TCGAACGGCGTCGGCGCGGTCGTCGCGTTCGGCTCGGCGCCGACCAACGCTCCGGCGGCGCTTCCGTCCGCTTCGGTCGCGTATCCGACCAACATCGGCGCGTCGTTCGTTCGGACGTCGGAACGAAGCGTTTGCGCGACGACCCGCAGATCGGGCGTTCGAACGGCGGCGGTCGCCCAAATCAACTCGACGTCGGCGCTCGCCTGCGCGCGGAGCAACAAATCGCGACCGCTCGTCGCCGGAACCGTTTTAAAACCTTGTTGCGCGAGAAGTCGACCAAGCCGTCCGACTTCGTCGAGTTTCGGCGACGCGACGACGGCCAAACGTTCGCCGCTCGCCGTCGCAAACCAAGCCAACGTCGTCGCGACGCGGCTCGAACCGAGATACGAGCGCGACGGGTTCCAACCGACGATCGCGGTCGCCGCTTCGAAACGGACGCGACGGTCGGCGCAAGTCGCCGCGCGAACGATCGCGGTCGGCTCGGAGTTGTTCGAATAACAAAGCGTTTCGTCGCCGCGCGTTTGCAGGAGCAAGACCGGAATCAGCGCGCCGCGGAAACGGTTCGTCGAAAGCGCGTAATCGAGCGCCGCGACGAGTTGTTCGACGGTCAAATTCGGCGCTTCCGCTTCAAACGCCGCGATTCCGTCGCGTCCGGCGTCGAGCCCGACTTCGTAAAGGACGCGCTCGGCGGTCGCGACGACGGCTTTCGAGGTCGCGAGCTTCGACGGTGCGACGCCTTTTTCTTCGTCGGTCGCGACGTCGCAAGCGGCTTGCGCCCAAAACGCGGCGGCGTTCCGATACGCGACGTCGATCGGTTTCGTTTCGCGAACCGGCGCGGCGGTCGCTTCGTCCCAACGCCAAACGGTCGTTTCGCCGTCGAGAACGATCGGGAAAAGGAGCGTTCGCTTCCAATACCCGTCCGCTTGTTCGTCGGCGAGACGCGCCGCGTCGGCTCGGGTCGGAACGCTTCCCCAATGCGCGGTCAACGACGTTTCGAACGCGGCGGCGACGGCGGCGTCGGCGATTCCGCGCCAATAACGGACGGCCAATTCGACGGCGATTCGTTTGTCGGCGATTTCGCCCAACGCGTCGACGACCGGCGGCAACGCCGTTTCGTCCGCGTCGCGGAGCGCGGCGAGAAGCGCGTCGACCGCCTCGCCCTTAAAGAACGTCAAAAACGACTTCGCGGCGCGGCGTTGTTCGTCGTCTCCGGCGATCAAATCCTTCGTTAAGAGCGCGATCGCGGCGTTCCCGCCCTTGCGAACGTCGAGCGTCGCGGCGGCGCGTTCGTCCGGGGTTCCGCGATTCATTCTCGCCAAGGCGTCGCGAATCGTCGCCTCGTCTTCCCAATGTCGGCGCGCGATTTCGGAAACCCGTTCGACCGCTTGAGTTCCGGCTTCCCCGATCGCCGCGTTCGCGACGAAATACGAGAGTCGTCCGGCGCCGAGCGAGTCGACGGCGGCGGCGCATTCGGCGGGCGAACCTTCCGGCGCGTCGAGCGATTTTTGCGTCAAAATTTTCGCAAACTCAATCCGTCCGACTCGGGCGACGCGAATCGCCGCGACGAGCCAATCGGCGGCGTTTTGCGGATTTTGACCGAGAATCGCGGCTTCGGCGGGCGTCAGGGTCGCGAAAAAGTCTTGTTCGGTTTTTTCGGCGTCCGGCACGTCTTCCGGACGGAGATATTTCGTTTCTTTTCCGGCGGCGTAATCGATCGCGTTCGACGCGGCGCTTTCGGGCGCGACCGGCGCCGGAGCGTTCAACTCGTCTTCGGTCGGCGCGAAGGGGCCGGTCGACGGCGCGGCGCCGAACGGGTCGGAATCGTCGGTTTCCGCGTCTTCGTCGTCGCTCGAACCGCCGAACGGGTCGGTCGCGTCGGCGTCCTCGTCTTCGTCGTCTAAAACGACTTCCTCGTCCGGGTCGGTTCCGAACGGGTCGGTATCGTCCCCGACTTCTTCGGCGACGTCCTCGCCCGCGTCTTCGCCGAACGGATCGGAGTCGTCGTCGCCGAACGGGTCGTCTTGGGCGACGGCCGACGGCGAAAGGGCGCCGAGGTTCGCGCCGTCGTTCAAAGACGCGACGCTCCAAGCGCAAGCGGCGCCGAGCGCGCAAGTCGCGGGATAAGTAACGAACAGTTGACGCCAATTTCGCATAATATCGTTTCCAAGTATCGTTGTCAAAAGATTTTGTCGAACGCGACCGGTCGAGCGAACGCTCCGGAATCCGTTTTCTCCAAGCCGAAACGCGCCCGTTTCTCGCCGTCGAACGTCCGCCGACGCGTTCGGCGAAAACAGACGGCGGCGCTCTCCGAAAACTTTGCGGAAGAATCCGATTTTCCGAACTTTACCGCTCGACGTCGCGCGGAGCGGCGGAAGCGTCCGCTAATTTCTCGACTCTATTATAAGGGTTCGACGCCGCCTCTTCCATATCGGCGAGCGACGAAAAAGAAATTTTTTCTTTTTTCTTGGTCGTTGCAGACGGCGAAACCGCTACTTTCCGCTCAAGCCGCGCGACGCAAAAGTTCGCCGTTCGCCGACGAACCTCGCGTCCTTAGCCGTTGGGCCTAAGAGTCAACGCGAAACGGAATCCGTACCCGGCGCGGCGCGCGTCCGGATAGTTGTCGTTGCGACACGCCGACCGGCAGCGAACGGCGCTCGTTCCCCAGTAACCGCCGCGCAACACTCGCGACGAACCGGCGTTAGGCCCCGCCGGGTCGATCGCGTCGCCGTCGGGATAAGTCGACGCGTACCAGTCCGCCGTCCATTCCCAAACGTTGCCGTGCATATCGTAAAGTCCCCAAGCGTTCGCGTTTTTTCCTCGTACCTTGCGCGTTTTCTTTTCGCTGTTTCCGCGATACCAACCGAGCCAATCTAAAGGCCGGTCTAAGTTGTAAGGGCCGGTCGTTCCCGCGCGGCAAGCGTATTCCCATTCGGCTTCGGTCGGGAGCCGAAACGCAAAATTCTCGGGCGCGATTTCCAGAGCGTTCAGCGCGTCCAAATAATCTTGGCAGTCGGCCCAGGAAACCGTTTCGACGGGAAAATCGTCGCCGAACCGAAAAAAGCTCGGATTTTTTCCCGTTACCGCCTTGTATTCGCCCTGCGTTACCGGGGTCTCTAGGAGCCAAAATCCTCGCGTCAACGTTACCTTGCGCCGCGCTTCGACGTCGCGCCGTCCCGCTTCGCTCGCCGGACTCCCCATCGTAAACTCGCCGGCCGGACAATAACGAAAGGCGAACTCGACCCCTTCGATTTCAAACGTTAGACGCGTTCCCGCTTGCGGCGTTTCCTTCCAAGCCTCCGGAAGCGGCGACGGCTCGACCCGCAACCTCCGCGTTTTTTTACCGCTCGGAAAGAATTTCGCGACGAGTTTCGACCGACATTTTCCGATAAGTTGCGCGCCGTTCAACCCGATCGACAACAGAGAGGCGATTATTCGGAGTAACTCGGATTGCCACATCGCTTTAGTTTTCTCCTAAAAGCAGGTTTCGACGCCCGGCGCGGCGCGTCCCCAACGACAAAGACAAGATTATCGCGCCGACAAGACAATTCGCGACAGAATTCAAACCGCAACGCGCCGCGACGAGAGCGGAAAACCGAACGGACGCCGACGCTTTCCCAAAAGTTCCCGGAAAACGCCGATTTGTCGTCCGACGCCCGACGCGACGCGGAAAACAACCGCGAATTCCTCGACTTTATTATAAGCCTTCGCCGCCGTCTCTTCCATACCGGCGAACGTCGAAAAAGCCGTTTTTTTCTTTTTTCTCGGTCGTCGCGGACGGCGAAACCGCTACCTTCCGCTCAAACCGCGCGACGCAAAGCGTCGAAACCGCCGCGACGCGAATTGCGATTATCCGCGTCGGCGCCCCCTTTGCCGTCGTTCAAGTATTCGACGCAAAAAAACCAAGTCGGGCTCCCCGCGACCGTCGACAACTCCTTCGAAACCGAAACGACGCGGTTCGCTCGCAAGAAATGGTTCAGCTCTTCCTCCGCCGCCGCGTCCCCCGACGCCGGAACGCTAAAAATTCGAAACGGCGTCTTGACCGAACAACGTAAATAGGTTAAAATAATAAGATAACGTAAAAACAGCGCGCGATGTTAGGCG
>JAFSFF010000120.1 GCA_017435375.1 Thermoguttaceae bacterium | reverse complement strand
GGCGACGGTAACTGATGTGAACGCTTGGCGTTTGTCGTCGGCGCGTTAAAATAGGGAAAAACGCGGCGTCGGTCGGCGTTCGGCGGCGGCGCGCGAAAATAAAAGGGGAACGCGGCGACGGTCGGCGTGTTCGTCGGAGCGGAACGTCGGTTGGGAAAACGCAAGAAACGCAAAAAAAAGAGGAAACCTCGTCGGCTTCCTCTTTTCTTTTTGGGACAATTTTGGGTCGACGTCGCTTTAACGTCGGTTTCAAGCGGCGGTTAACGCCGGGTTGGTCGCGTCGGAAGGAGCGGTTGAACTCGTTTCGTCGGCGGAGCGTCGGAAGGCGGTTAGGCGCGCTTCCGACTTTTCGCGTTTCGTTTCGCGTCAGTTCGTCGATTGGAAAATCGGCGGAAGTTGGTTCAAACGCGGGTCGTAAGCGGGCGGAGCCGAATACTCGTATTGCGGGAGAACCGAGTTTTGCGTTTCGACCGCGGTCGGAGCGGCGGACGCGCCTTCGACGTAAGGCGCCGGTTGCGCTTGCGCTTGCGCCGGACGGACGACCGTCGGGTCGGTGCCTTGGATTTGCGGGTACGGGCCGCGACTGACGACTTGCGGAGCGGTGAAACGGTAGTTGACGTAACGGGCCGCGTCGCGTTGGCGGGCTCGACGCCAAGCGTCGAAGTAGGCTTTGTTCGCCCAAGGGCCTTCGGAAAGGGTAACGCCGTTGTATTCGAGGAGCGAACCCTTGCGGAAGTTCAAGTTGACGATCGCGAGGTTGTAATCGATAACCGTGCGATAATATTGCGTTTCGGTCGTCGCCAACTCTTGTTGCGCTTGCAGGACTTCGTACAGCGACGTCTTGCCCATCAGGAAGGACGCGTTGACGGCGGCGACTTGCTTGCGCGACGCTCGCAGTTTGTCGAGGTACGTTTCGATCAGTTTGTGCGTGCGGTCGAGGTCGCGGTAAAGGTCGCTCAGGTTGTGAACGAGTTCCAACTCTTGCTCTTGCAGGACGGCGCGTTCGCGAGCCAAGGCGAGTTCGGCGTTGCGGACGGCGGCCATTTCGCGGCGGAAACCGATCGCGACCGACGATTTAATCCCGAGACCCCAGTTTTGATATTCGCCGGAGGTCAGGCTGCCGAACGCGTTGTCGCGGACGTTCGAAGAGTCGATCAGGTCGTGTCCGAGGCCGTGGAAGCGGTACAACCCTTCCAAGTCGACTTGCGGTTTCAGGTAGTTGCGTTGCGCGACCAGTTCGAGTTCGCGTTTTTTGACCATCCACTTTTGCTTGCGGAGTTCCGGAGCGCGCGCCAAACCTTCCGCTTTGACCTCTTCCCAATCGTAACGGACGCGAGCGACCGTCGGTTCGTCGACCGGCTTGATCAGGCGGCCGTCGGACGGCGAAACGCCGATCATAAAGCGAAGCAACTGTTCGTTTTTATACAGGTTGCTTTGCGCTTCTTGAACCGAAATTTTGAACGTTTGGTAGTTTTCTTCCGCTTGCGCGAGGTTCTTCGCCGTCCCTTCCGGGTGCCCGACTTCCGACTGCGCTTTGACGGTTCGCCAAGATTGAAGCGCGGCTTCGTAACCGGCGCCCGCCGCGTGCAGGTTGCGGTAAGCGTAATAGAGGTTCCAGTAGGTTTCTTCGACGTCTTGAAGGAGGGTGCGAACGCCCATTTCGAAGTCGACGAGCGCCATATCCATATTGATACGCGCTAAAACGACGCCGTTGGCGTTCCCCATCGAAGCGTTCGGGCCGGCGATGCGGTTGAATTCGACGCCCGCGCCGCGGAAGAGCGGTTGCGTGAACCCGGCTTCGACGTAGGACGTCCAGTTCGAACCCCAAAGACGACTCGTCGCGTCGCTCCAATCGTACCCGGAACCGGCGCTCGCGTAGACGTTCCCGCCCGTCGCGACCGATTTCGACAACGTCGTTTGGAACGTGCCCGTGTCGGTGCGCGTCCCGACGCTGTCTTGGTAAGACGTAACGTAGTTGCGGGCGACGTCCGCTTTTTGCCAAGAAACGTTCGTCGTCCAAATCGCGTCGAACGCCGAAAGCGCCGCTTGAACGCCGGCGGTCGGGTTCGATTCGACGATCGCCGGATCCCAAACGGTCATCGCGGCGTTCGGCGAGGAAAGGAGAAGCGTCGGCGTGCCGTTGACGCCGGACGCCGAGAAGTTGACGCCGCTAAGTTGGCGCAACACTTTGCTGTTTTCCAACGCCATTTGACGGACTTCGTCGAGCGTGAGGAGCCACTCTTCTTTCGGATCGGGGTTGTCGAGCGTCAGCGGCTCGAGCGCGTTCGTTACGTCGTCGAGCGACGGAACGCATTCGTTCGGATATTCGATTCGCGTCTGCTCGTCGATGTATTGGCTTTGGGCGTCCCCGCGAGGAGCGATGTAACGCGGCTGCTGCGGCTGACATCCTGTCAGCGCGGCGCCGATCAGCGCGCAAGCGAGGAAGCGTTTGAGGTTAAAACGTCGATTCATTGGATTGTCCCTGTCCGTGTAAACGACTAGTTTTCCGATAAGAAAAGGGGCTTGCGCCCGGTTAATTCGCTCCGAAACGCGGAGCGCCGTCTCCTTGCGCCGCCTAAGGCGAGGCAAGATTTTTCAACGATTGGGCATACAATAATAAAATTTTTGACAAGTGTAAACCGCAAATTTTTTAATTTTTGCTCTTTCGTTAATATCGTTATCGTCCGCGCGACTGGAATCTTGAAAAAATTCCCGATGTTTTTTCGATTTTTTTGCGAGATTTCCTAAAGACGTTCAAGAAAATCGCAAAATTTAACGCGTTTTTTGCCTAAAGCGCCTGTTTTAACATTAAAATAGGCAAGATTAGAACGGCTTGCGGTCGACGCGAGAAAAAAGTTGAACGAAAATCGCCGCTTTTTGAATTTTCCACTTTTTTTTAGAACGCGTTGTTCCGGTTAAGTAGACTAGTAAGAACGCGGCGTTCGCGGCGTCAGCGAGAAATAGAGAAAAAGCGCAAAATAGAAAAAGCGCGCAAACGGCGTAAAAAAACGCCCTCGACGAAGCGCCGAGAGCGTTCTTCAAACTAACGTTTTATCGAACGATAAACGTTAGTTGTAGTAGTTCATGTGATTTTGGCACGGAACGACGTTCGAGTCCGGGATTTCGCGAATCCAGATGTTGCGGAACTTCGTCGTGTTGCTGTGGTCTTGGAGTTGGATCGGTTCGCGGTCGCCGTGCGGTTGGTATTGCGGCGTGCGATGGAAGAAGGTGTCGCCCTTGATTTCCCAGTGGTTTTGGACGACGCAACCGTTCAGGATC
>JAFSFF010000119.1 GCA_017435375.1 Thermoguttaceae bacterium | reverse complement strand
GACGTTACGAACCTCTTCATGAGCGACACGTTGGCGAACGTTCAATCGAGTGCGTTGGGCAGTTTCTCGTTCGCTCGCGACCGTTCGCGTTGGGAGTCGATCAAGGCCCTCAAAGACAACGTTGAAATCGAAGTCGAAGCGACTTACGGCGGACGTCCCGGTTCGAGCGACACCGTTATCGACACCCGCGGCGTTACGATTAACGTCCATTATTCGATTAGCCGCCTGAAGGATACCGGCTACAAGCCGCGTTACGCCGACGAGCGCGTCGGGTACTTTAACTCGGCGATTTGCGACGTTAGCGACCTTTCGCAGGACGGCAACTTCAAGCGCTACATCGACCGTTGGCAACTCGAAAAGCTCGAGCCGGAAGCCGAAAAATCGCTGCCGAAAAAGCCGATCGTTTTCTGGCTCGATAAAGCGACGCCGTACCAATATCGCAAGCTCTTGCGCGACGGTATTTTGGAATGGAACCGCGCGTTCGAGCAAGCCGGCTTCTACAACGCCGTCGAAGTGCGTCAACAAGAAGACAACGACGAGTGGGATCCGGAAGACGTCAATTACAATACGATCCGCTGGAGCGTTTCGCAAACCGGTTTCGCGATCGGCCCGCGCCGCGTCAACCCCATGACCGGCCAAATTCTCGACGCCGACGTCGTTTTGACCGTCGGGTTCCTCACCAGCTGGAATCGCCAATTCGACCTCTACTCGCCGCAAGAACTCGCCGACAAATTCTCCGGCGCGTCCGCCGAGGAAGCGTTCCAAAAGGCGATGGCCGACGGAACTTACGACTCCCGTAAGAGCTTCGCGGAAGAAGATACGGAACTCTTCTATTCGCAACAGTTCGGTTTGGCCAACACCTTCTTCGACGTGATGGCGATCGCCGACGAAACCGCCGCGGAAGACGCCGCCGCGAACGCCGAAGCCGCCGCGAAAGCGCAAGAAGAAGCGAAGAAGGCCGCGGAAGAAGCCGCCGCTAAGGCTGCCGAAGCCGCCGCGAAAGCGCAAGAAGAAGCGAAGAAAGCCGCGGAAGAAGCCGCCGCCAAAGCCTCCGAAGCCGCCGCGAAAGCGCAAGAAGAAGCGAAAAAACTCGCCGAAGAACTCGCCAAGGCCGACGAAGCCGTCAAAGCCGAACTGACGAAGAAAGTCGACGAAGCTAAAGCCAAGGCCGACGAAGCGTTGCGCGTCGCGAACGAGGCCGCCGCCAAGGCAGAAGAAGTCAAGAAGGCTTGGGAAGCCGAAAAGAAAGCGGAAGAAGAAGCCAAGAAAGCCGCCGAAGCCGCCAAGGCCGAAGAAGCCAAGAAAGCGGAAGAAGCGAAGAAAGCCGCCGAAGCCGCCTCGAAAGCCGAAGCGACGAAAAAAGAAAATAAAGCGAAGCACGAAGCCGAACGTAAAAAGATGATCGAGCAAGGCTTGAAGCAGCTCGTTACGCACGAAGTCGGCCACACGCTCGGTTTGCGCCACAACTTCAAGCAAAGCGCGCTCCACTCGCTCGAAGAAATCAACTCGAAGTCTTGGGACGACCGCGGCTTCGTCGGCTCGATTATGGAATACGCGCCGATCAACGTGATGCCGAAGGGCAAAAAGCAAGGCGACTACTTCTCGTACCGCCTCGGCGACTACGACTTCTGGGTCATCGAATACGGTTATCGCGTCTTCCCGGGCAAAACGACCGAGTCGGAACTTCCGGAATTGAAGAAGTTGGCCGCGATGCAAACGAAGCCGGAACTCAACTACCTCACCGACGAAGACGCCTACGGCTCGACCTGCGACCCCTACGCCAACGTTTGGGACCTCGGCTCCGACCCGATCGAATACGCGAAAGTTCGTTGCGAACTCGTGTCGCAACTGATGCCGGGCCTGACCGACCGCGTCGTTAAAGACGGCGAAAGTTACAACCGTCTCCGCGCTCGCTTCAATATGTTGACGTCGTGGAAAAACAACGGTTTGACGTTCGCGGCCCGCTTCATCGGCGGCGTCTCGATCAACCGCGACTTCAAAGGCGACGAAAACGCCCGCGCGCCGTTCGTCGTTACTCCGGCGGCGAAACAACGCGAAGCGATGGAACTCCTCTGCAAGGAAGCGTTCGGCGTCGACTCGTACCAAATTCCGGATAATATGTTCAACTACCTCGCGCCGAACCGTTGGAATCACTGGGGTTCGAGCATTCCGGATCGTTACGACACGGACGTTCACGGCACGATTTTGGCGTGGCAAACCTCGCTCCTGAACCGTATCCTCTCGGCGACGACGTTGAGCCACTTGGCCGACGGAGAACTCCGCGTCGCGGCGGGCGAAGACGTCTTCACGAGCGCGGAAATGATCGACTCGCTCGGCGCCGCGATTTTCAAGGAAATCGCCGATTCCGCCAAAGCGACGAAAGATCGCAAAGACGGCCAAGAGCTGCCGAAACTGACGATTTCGTCGACGCGCCGCAACTTGCAACGCGTTTACCTGAGCCGACTTGCGGACTTCGCCACCGCGACGACGACCGCCGCCGGTTCCGCCGACTTCGGCGCCTTGGCCCGTATGCAAATGCGCGCCGTTCGCGCCGACGTTAAAGCGACGATCGACGCCGGCGTTCCGGCCGGTTCTTACGAACGCGCGCACTTGGAAAATCTCCTCGAAAAGATCGATCAAGCGCTCGAAGCGAAACGCGTTCTTTGATAACGAGTTAAGTTGAGGCGAACAATTCGCGGCGTCGTGTAAACGAACGCGTCGCGAATCGGGCGTCGAACGAAAAAATTAAGAAACGACGCGGCGTCGAATTTCGGCTTCGCGTCGTTTCTTTTTTCTTGCGACGGCGGCGGTCGCGAAAAAAATCGGCGCGAAATTTCGAAAATCGCGCTTCCGCTCTTGTTTTTGCGGTTTCGACGCGGTATAATGGAAGCGGCGCCGGAAATCGGCGAAAAAATTTTGCGTTTTTTTAACGTTCCTCTTGATTTGCGCCGCGACGTAACCGCGTCGGCGGCGGGAGTTTGCGCAATGTCCGAAAAGAGTATTTCTCGTTTGTCTCGACGTTCTTTCTTGGGCGCGACCGCGGCGTCGGCCGGTCTCCTTTGCCTTCCTAGCCGACTTCTCGCGAAGTACGAAGCGGCGGCGGACGCGGCGGAAAACGACGTCGTGTTACGATTTGCCGCAATGAGCGACGTTCACTTCAAAAAAGACCCGAAAGTCCGCGAAGTCGCTCGATTTAAGCGCGCGCTCGAGTTTATGTACGACTACTCCGGGAAGCAAAAATACCCGACGTTCGACCTCCTCCTCGTCGCCGGCGACATTTCCGACCACGGGATTATCGAGGAAATCGGAACGTTCAAAAAATGCCTCGACGAAGGCCTGAAACCGGAGACGAAACTCAGTATTTGCATGGGGAACCACGAGTTTTGGGGCGGTTCGAAACCGTTGTGGGAAAAGACGTTCGGCGTTTCCGCGAACAACGTTTGCGAGGTGAAAGGCTTCCAATTTATCGCGCTGTCGCCGGAAAAGGGCACGATGGCCAACGGCGATTACCTGTACGCGCTCGACTGGTTCGAGAAAGCGCTGGCCGACGCCGAAGCCGCCGACTCGGAAAAGCCGATTTTCGTTCACCACCACTACCCCGTGTCGCCGACGGTTTACGGAGGGCGCGGGCACGATAACTGGGGCGTTAAAGATACTTACGAAGCGCTCTCCAAACATCCGCGCGTCGTTCATTTCTCCGGGCACTCGCACTATCCGATCAACGACCCGCGTTCCGCTTGGCAGGGGCGTTTCAGCGCGTTCAACAACGGAACGCTCAGCTATTTGTGCATGGGGCACGAAGGACTCGGGCTCGAACGCTATCCCGCTGGAAAAGAAGAGGTTGCGCAATTCTATATCGTCGAAGTTCGCCGCGATAATTCCATCGTTTTGAAGCCTTACGACTTGGCCGCCAAACGCTTTTACAATATTTCTTACGTCGTCGCGAAACCGGGCGCCGTCGAG
>JAFSFF010000118.1 GCA_017435375.1 Thermoguttaceae bacterium | reverse complement strand
CTTATCGTCTCGCCGCAAGAAATCAACGGCGATTTCACGCTCGCCGGCGGCGGCACGCTTCTCTTCGCCGCCGCCGAAAGCTCGTTCAACCAAGAGAACGACCAAACGCCCCCCGAAACCGTCTACGCCGGCAAAACCGCCTTTAACGGCGCCCTGAACATTCAAGGCGGTATGGCGGTCGTTAACGGCGACGGCGAATATCGCGGCCCCGTCGTCGTCAGTGGCGGACAACTCGACGTCTCCAACGGCGCGCACGTCTTTCACGACAACGTCGAGGCGATGTTAGGCGCCTTGAACTTCCGCGGCGAAAACGGCGGCAAAGTCGTTCTAAAGAAAGACGTTACGGTTTTAGGCGGCGGACTTTACTCCATCGGCGACGTCGAGTATCAAGGCGTCGTCTCCATTATGGGGTTCGACTTCGCGCCGTCGTCCGCTATCTTCACGCGCACGATTATGGACGACGTTTCCGACGGAACCGCGACATTCGGCGAAAACAGCGCCGTCTATCTTTCCGGCACGCCGATTTACGAAGGGGAACATATCCGCGACTACACCGTCAACGCCTACGCCAACGTCGACTGCTTAAAAACCGACGTTTTTATCTCCAACGCCGCGTTGACTTACTGCAACGTCGACCAGCAATTCCAAGACTTCGGCCTCGCCAACAAATTTTACGTTACTTACGACGAAAACCAAACGCCGACCTTGCTCGAATGGGAAGCCGGACGCTCCAATATCGAAAACGCGCTCGCCAACGGCAACCTAATCGACCGCGATATCAACGGATACAACGGACACTTAGCGTTTATGACCGTCGGATCGCAGTACGTCGCGCCCGGCGAAACCGCCAACGGTTATACGGTCGTTATCGACGCGAAAAACCAAGACGCCTACGGCCGTAAAATGTTCGAATACTCCGGCGACACGTTCGTCGAGCGCGCCTTCACGGTAATTCAAGGCGACACCAATTTCGGCGCAAACGGCGGCGTCAACAAGTTTTCCGTTTGGGGCGAAACGTATTTCCAACTCTCCGACGACGGCGCCGACGGCTCCCTTTGGTCGGTCGAAGGCTGCGGTATGCTCGGCTTCACGCGCGGCGACGAAACCGACCCGACGAAAGCGCCGTCCGTTACCGCCGCTTCCGTCCAGTTCAACAACGGGCACGATTACGAATACAACGTCGGCGACGCTTACGACGGGCGAACGATCGAGCAAATCGTTACCGGCGGCGCTCGCCTTTGGATCGATACGAGTTACCGCGACGAAAACGGAAACGCCGCGCAAGTCGACCGCAAACTCGGCGCGATCCACGCCGACAACATTATTTTCGGCGACCAAATGAAAATTTGGTACGACGGTATTTCTAGCGTCGACTCCGACGTCGCGCTGACCTTCGAACTCGACGCTAAAGAAATTCAACTCGACGCTTCGGAATACGAAACCGGAAATGTAAACCTCGACAGAGTCGACGCGACGCCCGAAGACGTCGAAAATCTCTTCGGCGCCGCGCAACTCGTCGACGCGACCTTTACGCAAACGTCCGCCGACTCCGCCGCCGGCGTCGTTACCGTCCGCGCTAAAGACGTCGCCGATTACGCCGCCGAACAACAGATGAGCGAACGCGAACGCGAACTCGCGGCTAAGCTCGACGGCGCTCGGCTCGAAGGAGGACGCGCGCTCGGCTTCTACGACGCCCTGTACAACGAAACCGACAAAGCCAAGGTTACGCAAACCATTCACAACTTGTCGCTCCTCGGCTACAATATGTTGAACGCGCAAGGACACTTCGGCAATCCGACCAGCTCCTTCTTCGGCGGTTCCAGCGTCTCCGGCGAAGCGAAGCGCGGTCAAGACGTCGAACCCGACTGGGACTCCTTAGACCTCAAGCAACAAAAGCAGCAAAGCGCCATCGAACAAACGACTTACGAACCCAAACGCAACCTTTGGGCCGCGTACACCCACACCGCCGTCGACGGCGACTCTTACGACTTCGGCGGCGTCACGACGCACGGTTACAAACTGCGACGCGACGGCGTGATCGGCGGCCTTCGACGCCAAATCGACGCGACGACGTCCGCCGGGCTCTTCTTTGGGCTCTCGTCGCCGGAAGTCCAGTCGGCCAACC
Source organism: Thermoguttaceae bacterium (assembly GCA_017435375.1). Classification (GTDB taxonomy): domain Bacteria; phylum Planctomycetota; class Planctomycetia; order Pirellulales; family Thermoguttaceae; genus RUG369. The sequence goes on along the minus strand of JAFSFF010000118.1, from coordinate 1,008 downwards.
CTTTAGAAGGCGGATACGGCGTCGTCGGCTCCACGATGGAAATGACCGACTTCCAATTCGCCGGACACTTTGAAAAAGTCTTGGCCGACGTTTGGGAAGTCGCCGTTTACGTCGGCGGCGGAACGCAATCGATGGAATGGGAACGCTTTGCGAACTTCGGCCCCGACGCCGGCGGCTTCTACCAATACGAAGCCGAAGGAAGCGGAAACACGCTCACCGGCACGATTTACCTCTCGTACCGAGCCGACGTCAACAACGCGTTGACGCTCCGCCCGACGATCGGCGTCGACTCGGAACACTCGTGGCTCTACGGTTTTAACGAAACCGCGACGGTCGCGGGCGCCGGTTCCGGAAGCGTTTTGTTGAACCCGTATATGGATATGTTCGCGCAAAACTATGCCTACGCCAAGACTTACTACAACCGCAACACCGCGCGCGCCGGGCTTTCGCTCGCTTACACCGATCCGCGCCACGGTTTGGTCGGCTTGAACGGTCGCGTCTTCTACGGCGTCAAACTCGGCGGCGACGACGCGCCGGAGTTGACGTACTACAGCGACGCGTATCGTTGGGAAGACATGGCGTCGCACGAAATGGGCGACAGTTCGTTAAACGTCGGGGGCGGCGGTTTTATGCATTTGAATCCGCTGAAAACGCTCACCGCGACCGGCGACGTCAACGCGATTTGGTACAAAAACGCTCAAACGTTCAACGTTACCGGCGGCGTTTCGTACCGATTCTAACGTCCGACGCGTTAAAAACTTAACTCCTTTTCGCCGCGACTCGAAGCGCTCGGTCGCTCCGGTCGCGGCGTTTTCCCAAACGCCTCCGCTCGCGTTTCTTTCGGCGGTTTGCGTCCGACGTCGTCGCGCCTCTTTTCGCCGTTCCGTTCCTTACTTCGTCGCGTTCTTTGAAAAAAATGCGAAATATTGCGCTTGCGTTCAAAAAATTTTTTTGCTATACTCGCGAAACATCGCGTCGCCTCCGTTGCCGACGCCTCTAATCCGTTTT
>JAFSFF010000117.1 GCA_017435375.1 Thermoguttaceae bacterium | reverse complement strand
CGCAACCGACCGCCGACGCGAGCGCCGCCAACGCGAACGCGCTCCCGAGAAGAATTCGTTTCATTATTTCCGCCTTTCTCGACGACGCGCAAGCGCCGCCGTTGTTCGACTTAAAACCAACCGCGGAACGCCGACGCAACCGCCGACGCTCCGCGTTCAAACCGCGTTAAATTTTCGCTAAACGCTAAAACGACGTCGTTTCGGTTTCGCCGCCGGACGGGACGCCCGTCGCGTCCCAAACGCCGCGCCGCTTGCCGAAACGTCGTCAAATTTTCGTTAAACGCTAAAACGACGTCGTTTCGGTTTCGCCGCCGGACGGGACGCCCGTCGCGCCCCAAACGCCGCGCCGCTCGCCGAAACGTCGTCATATTTTCGCTAAACGCTAAAATCACATCGTTTCGGTTTCGCCGCCGGCCGGGGTGCCCATCGCGCCCCAAACGCCGTACGGGCTCTTGCCGGTGCATTGCGTCGAGGTCGCGCTCAGGTTGCCGCAGTCGATCGTTTCGCTGACGAAGCGGACGGAACCGTCGGCCATCGCGCAGTTAACGCCGCCGGAGTGATAGCTGTTCGGCGGATAAATCGCGCCCCATTGACCGTTGGACGAAGCGAGACAGCTCGGCGCGTTCGGCGGAAGAACGGTGTGGAAACCGTTCCAGCCGCGCCCGTCTTGGAAGAAGTTGCCGCGCCAGGTGTCGCAGGTGGCAACCAGTTGCGTCGGGTCGTCGGCTTTGCGGGCGTTGTTCATACAGACGTCCGGGTGGCAGTCGAGGTCGCCGGTGTAGAAGGAGGAAACGGTGGCGGAACCGCCCTTAACCGCGCTCGACCAATAGCCTTCCGGCGCGCTGGCCGATTCGCTGACCGCGACGGTGTTCGACGTGCCGTCGGTGCAGGCGGCGTAGGTCTTCCAGTGTTCTTGGTGGAAGAGCCCGCGCGTATGGCATTTTTTCGTCGAAACGTTGATGTAGTTCGGGTGATTGTACGGCGCGTCGAGTTTGCTCGTGCCGTCGCCGAGGGAGTACATCACGTTGACGCGAGCGTTGCTAGCGTGAACGGACGGTTGCATCCCGTTCGGTTCGGACGGGCAAATGATCGTCGTGATCGGGTTTTGGTAAACGTCGGAGCCGAAGAAGCCGCCGCCCCAAAGGTCGATTTCGCCTTTATGCGTTTTTTTGTCGAGGTCCATAATGCGGTCGTAGCGCGGCGCCTCTTCCATAAACGGAAGAAGCGGGATCGTAACGCTAAGCGGCGCGTAGTTGTCCCAACCGAACGCCGAGAATTGCGACATCGTCGGGAGCGCGTTGTAAGCGTCGTGATAGTTTTGGAGCGCCAAACCGACTTGTTTCAAGTGGTTCGTGCATTGCATACGGCGCGCCGCTTCGCGAGCCGCTTGAACCGCCGGGAGAAGAAGCCCGATCAAGATGCCGATGATCGCGATAACGACCAACAATTCGACGAGAGTGAAACCGTTAAGTTTGCCCCCCCCCCCCATTTTACCAAATTTCGACATTATTCTGTTCCTCTATCCTAAAAATAGTATTAAATCGCGTCGAAAAACAAATTTTTCGACAATATTGCATCTCGTTTAACAAGCGCTACAACGCGCCGCTATGATATTATAAAGCGTCAAGAAATTTTTGTCAAGAAACTCGAGAAAATTTTTAACCGATTCGCTCAAAAAAAGAAAAATTCCAACGGCGTAATCGTCGAAGTCGCCGTCTTTTATCGCGCCGCCCGTCAAACGCGGCAAATTAGAGGAAATAGAAAACTTCGTCGACGGTTCCCAAGCCGCTTCGCTCAAAAACCGTCGACGTTAATTCGCGCTCAGCCGATTCTTTTAACAAAATACGACCGATAAACCGGCGCTTCGTTGAGGCGCGTGCGGCGTTCAAAGTGCGTCAAATAGTCGAGATCGCCCTCGGCTTTGCGCTCCGGAATATCGAACGGCCCGGCCAAGTTCGACGAGAGCTTAATCGTTTCAACGCCGCTCTTAAAATACTCTTCGACGTCGGTCCAAAAATGGAGTTTCCCGCCGACGACCAAGCGTTCTTCGATCATTTGGATCACGTCCGGGCGAACGATGCGGCGTTTGCGGTGCGCCTTTTTCCACCAAGGGTCCGGGAAGTAAATATGCGCCCCGACGAGCGAATTCAACGGGATAATATCGCGCAACACCCGCGCCGCGTCCGCCGAAAACATCACGCCGTTCGGGGTATTTTGCTTCGCCAAGCGCGACGCCGACGTCAGCGCGTAACGATACGCCAGCTCGACGCCGATAAAGTTGCGCTCCGGCGAACGCTTCGAAGCCGCCGCGATGAAAAGGCCCTTGCCGGAACCGATTTCCAACTCCGTCGGCGCGACGCGACCGAAAAGCCGCTCCGAAAGCGCTTCGAAACTCATTCCGGCGAAAGCGTCGTAACCTTGCGCGCGAACGCCCTCCGCTCCGAACAGCTCCGCCGTTTCGGCTTCGTAAGGGCCCTGCTCGGCGTACTCGTCGAGAAGCGGAATGAAATAATGAGAAAGTTCGAGACTTCCCTTAATTTTCGGCAAAGAACGACGCCCCATCCGACGCAAACTCCCTATTTTATATTTTTCAACGTATTTGAGTTTTGGTTCCGCCCTTGCGAGGCGTCAAACTCCGCGCAAACCGTCTTATTTAGCGTCCGTTTCGCCGGCTTCCGCCGACTCGATCGGAAGCGGAACGCCCTTCAAAACGCCTTCGCAAACGACGTTGTCGCCGACGAGGCACATAAAGCGCGCGGTAATCAGAATTTTGCGCCATTTAATCATTTCCGACTGAATCACAAGTCGGTCGCCCGGACGCACCATTCCGCGAAACTTCACCTCTTCGAGACCGGCGAAGCCCATTACGGCGCCGTTGAACATATTGTGCTTCGTAACGAAGTAACTCGCCATCTGCGCGGCGCATTCGCACATTACGACGCCGGGCGTCAGCGGGAAATCCGGCATATGACCGCGAACCCAAAATTCGTTCGGCGTCATATCCTTGTAACCGACGCACTTCTTTTCCTCGAAATTATCGTAAAGAATCGCCGTCAGTTGTTCCATTTCGAAACGCTGGCGGTTGTACTTGCGAATTTCGTCGATCGTCGCGATCGGCGCGTTCATATCGTAAAGCGACTCGTCGACGATAAGCGGTTTCTTGGCCATCGAACGCCTCCTTGCTTCTTACGACGACGGGAAAAACGGACGCGCCGCTTTCCGTCGTTTCTCTATTTTTCCTAATTTTCTCGAGCTAACGCGTTCCAACGCGACGCGTAAACGGCAAAAGCGCGAAAAGCGTTAAAAAACGCCATTCGCGCTTTGTTGCGAACGTTGCCCGAACGCGTTTTCGACCGAAATCGAAATCGCTATCAGGTCTTGACAAAGCTACGCTTGGCGCGGCGCGCGTTCGCGTTGGCCGGACGTTTGCCGTG